>NZ_JADKPY010000080.1:0-176290 GCF_015351505.1 Acinetobacter sp. SK-43 | reverse complement strand
CAGTGTATTCAGGATCCATTGATGTGTTGCGATAATCACATTCGGGTCGAAGTTCAATTCAAGTACTTCAGGGTTTGAAATCACAAATGGAATTCGATAAACCGAATCTTGTGTGACACCTTCTGCCAATGTTGGCTTGTGAACTTCAGGTGTATTTCCGACCAACACCATGTTTCCATTTCGATCAAATAAAGCAATTTCACGAACCACAAAGCCTTCAACAGTCACTGGAATAATCATTTCAGCAGTGTATTTGTTTTCGTTTTCCGGATCTTGATAAATACGGTTGATGGTTGCACGGTATCGTTCACGTACCAATTGAGTCATAGACTCAATTGGTTCAATTGAGTTGCCACCGCCATCACCCACTGCAAAGTGAGTGAGTTCGATAGTTCGCTGTTGGCTGACTGCTTGGGAGACGAGGGCAAGGCCAAGGGCTGTGTAGATTGTTTTATATGACATAATTATTCTCTAATAGTTCATTCTTTCAATGATATTACTAACAATTAAATTAGCTTGAACCTGCTGACCAGCGATATTCGGATGCAGTCCGTCTGACAAATAGCGACCGTTCGCTTGCCAAATTTCAAAATCTTTGATGATCCCACTTTCGTTCATACAATCAATAATGTTAAATCCGTAGCGTTTTGCTAACTTAACCATGAGATTATTTGCAGTATCACGATCAGTTGTTTCTACATCTGCACGTTGTAACTGTGTGCAATAAAAACAAACTGCGTTTGGAAAATTCTCTTTGATTTTATATAGCGCCCAGCGCATAGCTTCTGCTGTATACGTGCGATCAAGATCAGCAATCGCCTTACTCATCGCAGTGTCATACGTGCCGAGTTTAATATTTGCATCATTCGTTCCGCATGCCAGAACGATTACATCGGGATTTTCAGCATTTGTGATAGCTGTCTGCACTTGGTAGCTAATTTTCTGCCAGTCTGTTTGTGATGGACCTGTTTCTAAGAATGATGCTCCACTACGCGCATAATTCTTGAAACCTCCCATTTTCAACTGATCTTTTGCAAATTTAGGCCAATTACTTCGATATGTGCTGCTTGTGACATCCCCAGTATCAACATTGGACGTCTGAGTGATCGAATCACCAAACATTAAATACTTAGCTCCAAAAGCTCGCGATGCCTGAGCTGTTGATTGCGCAGGTATAGCGACTGGAATATTATTTAAAGTATTAAAACCACGTACATACGCTTCATAAGTTGTAACGTTTGTTCCACTTTCGAGCTGGATAATATTTAGGTCTGGTGTTGCTGTTGAACGTTGCTTAATGCTGAATTGAAATCCAGCAGCATCGACAGGCACAGCAATAGTTGCTTGAATCGCATTCTGAGCGATTGATGTCACTGATAAGACATTATTAGACGCATCAAGAAACCGGCAGTACCGTACTATCTCAGGGTTTGCAACAAGTCCAGAAATAGTGATATTTGACAATCCCTTGACACTGATGATGTCTGAAATAATAGATGATGTTTGAGCTTTGATTGACCCATCACTATATATTTCAAAGCCAGTTTGGACTCTACTCTTATCAAATAAATTTTTAGATCCAGCAACACTATTCATCTTTATGTCAGGTGAAAATAAAGCCATCCCATTTATATGAGTGGCTTCACCTGCGATAAAAGCAGTGTAAGCTGTTTTCTCTGATCCATACTCTATTTGAACATTAGATATATTAAGCGCATCACTAATGCGCTGCTTGACTGCGATTTGAAAAGTATGCGCATCGTCCGGAACATTAATCTTTCCTTCATTCACGCCTGATGCAAAATAACCAACTGAAACAACTTGGCCAGCCTTATCAAGAAATCTATAGTATCTATTGGCTGCATTTGACTGCAGACCGGAAACATACAAGCTACTTTTCCCAAAACAGTAGATCAAGCCACTCACTGCCCCTTGGGCATGATCTTGTAGTGCGCCATTTGAATAAATCTCTTTACCCGCTGTCACAGTAGATGAATCAAAAAGGTTTTTACTTGCTGAGAGTCGTTGCGGTTTTAAATAACTATTAAAATCAGCTTTGATTAATTCAACAATTTTATCAAATGAGTGAAAATACCCCCACGCTTGCCAAGCACCAGTGTCAGTACGCAGTCGCATGGCAAAAGTTTTTGTAACATTCCCCATGAATGCAATCTGAGTTAATACACTTCCTTGCGTTGGTAATACTAAGAGATGTCCCCACTGCGCATTTTGCTCAGGTTTATTTGTGCTGTTATTCCAGACAGTGCCGTTTAAAAACGAATGAAATCCATAACTAGTCAAATCATTAAAATCAGCTGCTACTGCATATGTTTTTTGTTTAAACATTGCGTTTGAATTTGAAAAAGATACTGATTTTTCATAGGGATCAAATTGACTTTTTTGCAAAATTGAACCATTCCAGCGGTTGTTACCAATTCCCCAAGAACCGGTACCAGTATTGTTTTCTTCATTAATAACAATGGAGCAGTTCAGTGGCAAAGTTACTTTTACAGCATTAAATTCGGCATAAGTTCCAAATTCAAAAACACCTTGAACAATTTCAGATTTGCTCGCCTTTTCTTGATTTAAAAATTCAGTACGGTCAGCAAGAGCTATGGCCTGTTCATTTAAGTTCCCATTGGTACCTCCACGTGCTAATTCGTGCGTTTCAAGTAAACGGACATCTGACCATTTTTTTTGACCTTGAATATTTGCCATTACATATCTACTCCATTCAATTTTTTTGTACCATCCAAAGCCCATGTGCCATCCAAATGCAGACCACCGGCAGACTTTACAAACTCCGATTCATGGCCAGCTTGGGTCATGGCATTGACTTGCAGATTTGATGGGCTTTCTAGTAAGACAGTGGTATCGACTAAGTGCGAACGTAGGTTTTTATAAGCACGAACCACTTTGAATAATTCTTTGTAATCTGTGACAGAAACGCTGTCTTGACTGGTTTGGATGTAGAGCTTGAATGTATATGGTTTGCCGACTGGCACCATGTTGAACCATTCTTGGACGATCACTGGAAAGCCTAACGAGTTCAAAGCAACTTCAAGTGATTCAACTGTGCCTTTAATCGAATGGTTATACAGTGACGTCTTAATCACTTGGCGTTTCTGTGCATCTGACCAACTTTTATTCCACACATCAACTGAACGTTCCCAAGCTAACCAGGGCAACACTTCAACTGGTGCAGTCAGTGGATCGTTAAAGCTGCGAATATTGATTTCAACATTTGAAACACGTGCAAATGCAGCTTCAAAATTCATTTCAAACTTGGTGGAGTTTGGGGGCAAGAGCTTATTCATACAGTTGCCCTCACAATATTGATGCCAGTGCAAAAAGCCACTTGACCAATGGATGTATCGATATTGCCTGCAGGTGAAATCAGGTTGACTCGACTAACACCAGGCTGATGCAATGCTTGATAAATTCCTGATAGAGAAATGCCGTCATTAAATGAGTGACTTTTTTTTGTATATTCTTGGGCTGCCTTATAGCAGCTGTCTAAGACAATATTTTCATCTGGACCTTCATCAATAAAGATCTCAGCATCAATGCTGTAATTTAAAATCGATGCTGAATAAATGATTGGCTTGTCTGTTAAAGGTCGTACTGACTTGGCATTTAATGCAGTACTTACAACATTGAGTAAATCTTCTGGTGCAGTACCATCACTTTCATTTGAAAGAACATAAATATTGCAAATGCCAGTTGGATTACCGGCTTCATCTAATGGGGCGTATGGGTAAATGTCTTTGACACGTGGGTCAGCATTTAAACCGTGAAAAATATATGATCCTTCACTGCCTGCGGTCGTTTGACCTTCAGGTGCAAGTTGCACACGTTTACGCAAAGAATCATTAGATTCTTTGACTTCAGGTGTATTTTCTGTGGCTGGGCTAATAATTCGACGTTGAAGATTTCGTTCAGCTGCTTTGTGATCAAGATCATTGTCTTTTGCAAATGCAAGCAGTACTGCCAAAGCCTGTTCATTAGATTCTTTACGGACCAACATTTCACGATAAGCAAAAGCTTCAGCAAGCTTCATTGCTGGATCTGACTCAAGATAACGTTGAAAATTTGGCTGAACTTCTTCCATGCGCTGATAAAAATCTTCAAGACCTTCTTTTAAAATGGTCTCAAAATCAATCTGACGCACCACATCAGGTGGATTCAGCTGTGATAAATCAATTGCGGTTAAATTTGAATTTGCCATTTGTTGATCACTTATAAAGTTGCACCAAGATCCAATGGGATTTTTAAAGATTGGTTTTGATTGTTTGAAGTCATGGTCAGATCTAAATCAAGAACATGACGACCACCTTCAGATTCATAGAGAGAAATTGAATTTGGCATGACACGTGGTTCCCACTGCAAAATGGCATTTGCTGTGGCAGCTTTAAGCTGTAATGCCGTAATTTCATTAAAGGGTGCATCAATCAGCTGTGGAATAAGCGAACCATATTCACGACGCATGACACGTGAGCCAATTGGCGTGGTCAAAATATCGTGGATAGATTGACGGATCTGATCTAATTCATCGGCAACCATTGTGCCTTGCTCACGTGACATCATGGAATTGGTCCTCCAGAAGTTCCAGAACCAGGTTGAACACCTGAGGTCTTATGATTTTTCAGGCTGATATCTCCAGCAGTGACATCATCTTCAGTGCTGAAATGACCGGTTGAATGACTGGATCCTTGCACAAGTTGACTGCCACCTACGGTGTGATTGCCACTAATGACTGTGCTGCCATTGGTGGTTTGATTACCGTTTAGGGTTAAATCACCATTAATAGTTGTATTTCCATTCACAATGACACCACCATCAGCAGTCAAAACAGCAGTACCGCCACTTGGTAAAATTGCAGACAGATGATGGGCTGATACGTCATAAGCGATGACACAACCGTCAGCAAACATGCGGATTTTTTGATTGAGATCATCAGAAGGTGCAGGGTGGTCGTCGTTATAAAAGCCGTACAAGACAAAACTAGTTGGACCGATTTCACCGCAGGGTGATACAACAACGCATTCTTCACCATCCGATGGCATATCCCATGTGGCATCTGCACCTGAACGTACATTCAGACAGCGAATTTCAGGCGTGTCGATATCGCCAAGATTAACAATGACTCGTGGAATAGGTTTAGACGGATTGATGGTCTTGATAGTTCCAAAACGAATTAGATTTTCAAGACGACGATTAAGGTCAGCACTCATGCCAACACTTTGCTTTATAGGTTTCTACATTTCAGCTGAGTAAAGTTGTATAAACCTATTTTCACAAGATGAAAGAATTTAAAGTTTGATATGTTTTAGGAATGAGTCTTCAACCAATTTAATGTCTTGTTCAGTAAAACCAAGTAATTCACGTTTTGGATAGACCACATCTGGTGCACCTTTTTCTGCACGATCTTTTAAACCTTCCTGGTGCACACGTGCAATTCTAGCGACACGACCGACAAAGCCAATTGCAATAGAATCAGCATTGCTGAGTACTTTTAAATTGCTCGTATTCTTTATTTTTGTGAACATTTTTCTTTTGATTTTGCCTTTTTGCTCACGTAGGCGTTTACGTCGTGGGGTATAACTAGATCCGTCAGGATTTTTCTGTTCAGAAATTCGCTTTCCTTGGCTTTTTCTTAAATCACGACCAATTTGTTTGGCAAGTCTTGTACGTTCACCCATCGACAGCCGTTCTAATAACGGCTGAAGATAATTGGCCAATTCAAGTACATTGCTGCTCATGGATTTTTACCTGGTGGCATAAACGCCATTGAATAACCTTCTTTTTCAGCTGTGGTCCATGATGCTAATTCATGACCGGATGAATCAGTCAGTATGACGTTTGTAGGTTTTTCAAATGGTGTGTATTGCGGTTCAGCCGGATAACTTAATTCAAGTTTTCCTTCGGCATTCTTTTTCACAATGACACGTTCAGTCAGTGGAATTTGAAAGTTGATATCGTATTTACTGTTATCAATTAATTCAGCTTCAAAGGTGATCGACTGTTTGCCTTTTTCATGGTTGGCCATGAGCTCAGATTGATGTTCTGCAATCCATGTGAACAGCACAACACCAATCACATCAATATCACCGGCATAATCTGTGATAATGACATCAAGCGTATATGACTGCTCAAAACTAAAACCGCCTGCCATCGTGCTTCGCAAGCTGCCTTGGTTTGCAAAAATTAGTAAGCGGTCCTGATCTGGGCTTAGAACAGGAATCGCTTTTAATAGATATTCTCTTAAATGATGTGGCTTTTTCATGCAGCTTTAGCACTCTTATAGTTTGGATCGAGGCGATTCATCACACGTAAAAACTTGCTGTCATAGCCTAATTTTTTATAATTTCGACCGTTATACAGTGTAAAAACCACATGCCAATTTTCTTGACGTAATGCATCGATCAACTTCCAATGCTTATCATCAACTTCACCAGACTTGTTTTCACAGTAACGAAGGAATGCTTCAAACTGCAGGCTTTCACTTTGTTCATGTTGAGCCACAAAATCTTGCACAGATTTATAGCCAAGGTCTTTCCAATTCTCACCCATCAGCTGAAAACGGCCCCAACTAGCAGATTGCAACGCACACGATTCATCAAGCTGTTTTGCTTGACTTAAACGTGTGTACTCAGCAGATCCACCGTGATAACCACCGGTTTTTGTATTCACAATATTCGGATGTTTGGCCATCAATGCATTGGCTTTGGTTTTGCCTAATTTCTGATTCAAATAGAAATACATGCGATGACGTTCAAATAAGATTTTCGGTTTACCATTTGGCAAATATCCTTCACCCAGCGTTTCAACTTCAGCAATGGCTTTGATTACGATGACAGGCACACCCAAACGTTTGGCACCTTCAACTAAATCACTTTCTTTTAAAAGTTTACTGGTGCATTCACCACGTAGGGCTTTTAGTGTGTAGTCACCGACCAGTCCATCGACTTTCAGATTTTTCATTTTCTGAAATTGAATCACTGCATATTCAGTATTTTCACCAAAATCGCCATCAATGGTGATTGGTTTTTTATTGCGTCCAGTAATGCCATTTTTAATCAGCAGTTTTTGCAATTCAGTGACGGCTGAACCTTTTGAACCTAATTTTAAAATGCTCATGGTGTGCTCCTTATCATTGAAACGACATTGCCTTTACTTCGAAAAATAAAGACCACTAAGAACACCGCGAGAATGGCATCCCAAATCGTGACCGGATCTTTAATGAAAATGATATGAATGCTTTGTGCAAGGAATGCACCGATCAGAACAACTGCAAATAGTCGAAACGAACATTTTTGCAGGTGCAAACGATCAAAACATAAAATACGGAATGCACATGCCACATAGCACAGCACGGCAACGATGGAAAAAATTGTTTGTGCCAATGGCGACAACAGGAGTTGCATCATTTTTTATTCTCCTTTCCAAAAGTGTTGGACAGGGCAGAAAAGAACTTTGAAGTGGTGTTGAATATCTCAGTCAATGTCGACTTATTCACCCATTTCATGACCTTCACCAAAACAGGCAAGGCAAACATGCTGGTAAAGCAAGCAATGACCGTGTGACTGTTCACACCAGTTCGGTTGGAAATTTCAGGGGCTAAGGCATAGCCCAAGGCAACGGACAACATGAGCGAAAAAATACGTTTTCCGTAGCTCAGTGACACTTGGGTGTATGCCAAAAATGCTGCACCAATTACTGCACCAAACAGTGCATCACCATTCACGAATGGAAGGAGTGATACCAAGCCGGCAGAAGCGGTAATTGCGACAGTCGTTGATGTGGTTGGTTCAGCCATATTTTTGTTCTCAGTCCCAAAGCTGAATGCTTTGCGTTTTATTTTGTTGTGTTTGAAGTTCTGGTAACTGAACCTTTGTCCCCATCGGGAGAAATGGACCAAATTCAGATAAGTGTGGATTGGCTTCAAGTACTGCTTCGACCACACCAGATGAGCGTCCATAGTTGCGCCAACAAATAGCGTCAACCGTGTCATCTTGAAGTGCATAAACAGTTTTCATTTAGACCAGCTCCACATTCAAACGACGAATTTTTTTTAAATCACGAATGGCAAAGCGCAGATCACGACGATAGTCATCAATGGTTGGTGTCAATTCATCAGCTTTTTGGCCACCATTATTTGTGGTGTCATAAGCGCGATATTGTTCATTCAGTTCAGCACCAACAGCTGCAGCAACGGCACGGAAATATAAAACTTCAGTAATCGGTTTTGTGGTGGTACCTGAAGTAATGGTTTTTGTGCTGAGTTCAGCAAGTGTGGCTGCTTTTGATGTGAGTGATTCAAGTTGATCATTCACTTCAATGATGGCTGATTCGATGGCAGGGATTAAACGCTCATTGGTGACACTACTATCAAAGCGCAATTTTTCACGAATGGCTTTTGAAGAAATTTCAGGAAAGAATTCTTCACTGGTGATGACAACTTCTTCATTGTTGCGGTTGCCGTTTGCAATTAGTCCGGTCATTGTCATTCTCAAATAGTTGAGGGGTGGAGAATTGAGTTTGTAATTACGCATAAAAATGTCATTACAGCGTCAATTCTGCCCCTCGGTTGGCGCGGGGCACTCGTTACGTCGGATGAAACATCAAGTTGCCTTGATCATCGACGACCTGTGAACCATCAGCATTCAGCATCGGTTCAGGTGAATTTTTTAATTGTTCTTTGTAAAGTTTTTCAGCCTTTTTCAGATCAGTTTTACCGCCACAGTTTTCATTTTTTGCAATCGCCATTTTGAGGAATGCAACGGCTTCAGATCCACGATCTAACTGCAGGAAAGTACGACCAATACCTAAATATAATTTGGCGCGAATCTGGTCATGCATATCGTAATCAGCAGTTAATTGAGTGGCTTTTTCAAGAACATCAAGTTTAAAGACTTGGCCATCTTGATAAGCTTTGTGTGCAGCATTACCAATTTCTTCAGCAACAATACTTGCAGTACTGCGACTAAATGAATCAGGCATTTTTAAGTTTTGTTCTAAAGCATATTCAGCAAGGCTTAGACCTTGATTGAATAGACCACAGTCAAAGCACCACAGCATGATGGTGGTAATGACTTCATCCTGTTCAACTTTTGCGCCTGACTGAACAATACCCAACACATAAGGCATGTGCTTTGGAATAAGTTCTTTTTTCGCTTCAGCACGTTTTTCTTGCGACTGAATTGAACGTAAAACATGAATATCGTTTTTGAGTTCGGTCAGTTGTAATTGGTAGACGCTTGCGTCTGGACGTACACCACCAAATTCATCAGCCTTGGCAGCTTCAATCGCTGCCTTGGCTTTCAGTAGGTGTCGTCGAGCTGGACTCAACATAATTCACCTATTTATAGAATTTCGATATTTTCCACGAAACCTACTTTTTCGTAGTTTTCGATGACATACGCATCATTTGAAGATTGATATTCTTCAACTTGATCCAGTGATGAGTTATCAACAATTTGACGACGCTTGCCAGTTTCTTGGAAGTAAATTGACAAGTTGTCTAGTGATGTCACCAGTAGTGCATCATCTGGGAAGAATGGAACACGAACTGCTGGTAAACCACCAATTTGTTTTTGGCTTACTAATACTTGGCCAGCCAAAGTATCAGTGTTGTCAGATGCATCATTCACCAATGGGAAGTTTTTATCATTCAGCAATTGACGACCACAGATCACCACCAGATCGGTATCATCTTGATGGATCTCACCAATCAAGTTGCTGACAACATCGACAACCAGTGCATCTAAGTTTTTATAATCACCTGCTGCACCGATTTTTACTTTTCCTGATGCTTCAACCACTTCAGGCATATAGCGTTCAGGTGCATTTGTACGGATTTTTTGCAACCAGCCAATATTCACATCTTGAAGAAGTGGATTCGCTTGGCGGTCAGTCTGTGCAGCAGCACTTGTACCATTCCAGCCGATCATGATCATGTCTAGAGCAATCGCACGGTCAACAAATTTTTTCCAGCGCGCATAGAAATCTGGGAATTTTGCCCACGCATCTAATTTTTCGTAACGAATAGCCACGTCAAAATCGGTTTTATGGCATTTGTATGGATTAGACTTTAATCCAGTTGGATCTACTGGTGTACGTTTAGTTCCACCTTTAGTGTTTGAACGACCTGCGATGGTTGAACCTTGAGTCAAGCCAATTGCTTCACCTTCCAGATCATCAACTGGCTGCATATTAATTTGTTGAAGAAAGGCTGAAGACTCTTGAAGTGCATCTACCATCTTCTGAGCAATAGAAGGATCGACATTAAATTTGTCAGACGCAACAGCAACACCGTTGGCAGTTGCGATACTTAGCATAAGTGCTGAGTACTTTAAACGAGTTGTATTTTTCATCTTTAATTTCCAGTTATTTTAAGTATTTGACTTAAAAGTTTTGAATTTTAGTAATCAACTTTTTCAGAGAAGTTGCCAGTGTTTTCAGGGGCAGGTGGTGTACCTGGATTTTCTTCGCCTTCTAATTTGGCTTTCAGATCAGTGAAGTCTTTTTCCAATTTAGAATGCTTGGTTTTAAGTTCCGAAAACTCAGTTTCGACCTTTTGCAACTTGGTCTGACTTTCACCAAAGGTTTTGGCAATCGCTTCAAGTGAGTCAGATACTTCTTTGAATTGGCCTTTATTTTTATTGTCTTGTTCTTCTTGTTGTGGCTTCAGCCAACCCAAAACTTTAGAAAACAGTCCTTTTGCTTCTGTCTCAGGATCAGGACTGTCTTCAAACTGGAGATCCACTTCTTCAGCAGCAGTAAATAAATTGTCTTTATGCTGCTTTTTAGACGTGAATGGGTTTGCTTCAGGATTCTTAGAAGCAAATTCCATAATTTGTGTACCTAACGAAGCAGGCGTATCAGTGAATGCGATACCGACCAAATAAGCTTCATTGGTGTCAGCAAAACTTGGATTTACTTCAATAGAATTGAAAAGTTTTTGTTTTTTACCGTGCAGTTCAATCAGATTGTCGAATGCTTCAAGTTGTGCATATAAGCACCATTTTTTTTGACCGTTAATGTCATCTTCTTGTGCTTTAAGTCCAAGTACTTTTGCATAATTTCCAAATTCAGAACTTGGAGAAATTCCACGAATATGCTCGATATTCGCTAAAGCAGTATAAGTATTTGGGTCATAATTCTTGGCCATTTGTTGAATCCAAGAAGCTTCAATGATGCGACCATCAGTCGTGGCACCAGCGACAGCAACTCGGTAAAATTTGGATTTCTTCATTTCTGAATCCTGTGTCTATGTCGATAGATAAAATCTATTTAAAGTAGTTAGCAGAATCGGAAGAACAGCCAGAACATTCAATCTAAGTGGGTTGTATAAACACTATTTCACAATATCAGTGCAATGAATAAAAACTGATGTGTTGGCTTAATGAGCCAATGGATAATGCACTTAATACCCCGAAAAACGTGACCTTTGATAAACGCCTTCTAGCAAAATTTTTGTATTGGATGGGGTGGCGAATCAGCTCGATTGCAGATCACATCGACGAACCTGATAAAAACGTTCATGCTTGGAAAACACGTGACGAGTGGGATAAAGATGCACCTGTTGGTCGAGTCGGTGAAGCTTTAACTGCTCAACTGATCAAACTGATTATTCTTGAGAAAAAAACACCTGGTGATTACAAAGAAATTGATTTGCTCATGCGTCAGCTGGAGCGCATGGCACGAATTGAAAAATATGCTGATGGTGGCAATGAAACCGATCTAAATCCAAAACTAAAAAATCGAAATGCTGGACCACGTAAGCCAAAACAACCAAATGCACTGACTGAAGAACAAGTCGAAAAACTTCTTGAAGACTTTGATGACGGTTTATTTGAATATCAAAAAGTTTGGTACCGTGCTCGTGAACAGCGAAATCGTGCCTTATTAAAATCTCGTCAGATTGGTGCGACTTTTTATTTTGCACGTGAAGCATTGATCAAAGCTGTCACCACTGGTCGAAATCAAATTTTCTTGTCGGCATCGAAAGCCCAGGCGCATGGCTTTAAAACTTACATCAAAAACTTTGTCATGCAATCAATTGAAGTGGATCTGCAAGGCGATCCGATTTCAATCACGCTTCCATGCGGTAATACTGTTCAGCTGATTTTCTTGGGTACCAATGCCAAAACAGCACAGTCATACCATGGCGACTTATATTTTGACGAATTCTTCTGGGTACATGGCTTTGCCACACTGAAAAAAGTGGCATCGGCAATGGCTGCCCAAAAACAGTACAAAAAAACCTATTTTTCTACACCATCCAGTAAAACGCATGAAGCATACGCATTCTGGACAGGTGATGCTTTCAATAAAGGGCGTACAAAAGAAAATCGAGTTGAGATCGACACCAGTCACGCAAATTTAAGAGACGGTGCTTTATGTGGCGACAAAATGTGGCGACATATTGTCAATATTCAAGATGCCGAACGCCAAGGCTGTGATCTATTCGATATTGATGAATTGATTGCGGAAAACAGTCCTGAAGAATTTGCCAATCTTTATATGTGTGAATTCGTTGATGATGGCCACAGTGTTTTTCCGCTGTCCATCATTCAGCCATGTATGGTCGATTCATGGGAAGTTTGGTCAAAAGATTTTAAGCCATTGGCATTGCGTCCATTTGGTAATAAACCAGTTTGGATTGGATACGATCCAGCAGAAAGTGGCGACAGTGCAGGGCTTGTGGTCATTGCACCACCTGAACCTGATTATCCTAAATTCCGACTGCTTGAACATCACCAGTTCAAAGGCATGGACTTTGCCAGCCAAGCGCAATACATCAAAAAATTAACGACCAAATATAACGTCAAATATATCGGATTGGATAAGTCCGGTATGGGTACTGGTGTGGCGCAATTGGTTCTTGATTTCTTCCCGAATCTAACGACCTTCAATTATAGCGTCGATGTCAAAACACAATTGGTCATGAAAGCCATGGACGTGATCAACAAAGGACGCTTTGAATTTGATGCTGGATCCACAGACGTGGCCATGTCGATTATGGCGATTCGTAAAACACTGACGGCTTCACAAAGACAAATGACATTTGAAGCATCACGTGCAGAAAACATTGGTCATGCTGATTTGGCTTTTGCCATTTTCCATGCCTTTGCAAATGAGCCTTTGACCCTTGATGACCAAACAAAATCTAAAAAATCCTCTATGGAGATTTACTAATGTCCGACAGCAAAGTGCAGGCATTTACCTTCGGTGATGCTGAACCGGTGATGAATGGCCGTGACTTATCACAGTTCTATGAAACATGGCTGTGTGGCAATTACTATGAACCACATATCAGTATGAACGCTTTGGCAAAATCCTTTAAGGCAATGCCATATTTGTCGACTGCAGTGTTTTATAAAAAGAATCAACTGGTGTCGTCATTCACACCAAATAAATTGATCAGTTCATCTGAGTTTGAACGCATTGCTTTTGATTACTTGGTATTTGGTAATGGCTATTTACAGCGGATCGATAATCGATTGAATGAGCCACATCACTATGATGGACTCATGGCCAAGTACACCAGACGCATGAAAAACTCGAATGAGTTTTTGCAGCTGCTGAATGGTTTTGAAGAACACATTTTTAAACCTGGTACCGTCTGTCACATCAAAGGCATTGATGTCGATCAAGAAATTTATGGAACGCCTGAATATATCGCTGCACTTCAATCTGTTTGGCTAAATGAATCAGCGACTTTATTCCGTCGCAAGTACTACAACAATGGATCTCATGCCGGCTTCATCTTATACATGACCGATTCAGGAATTGATGATGATGACGTGGAAGGTTTAAAACAAGCCATGAAAGATTCACGTGGTCCAGGTAACTTCCGCAATTTATTCCTTCATGCACCTGGTGGGAAAAAAGATGGTTTGCAACTGATTCCGATCAGTGAATTGGCTGCAAAAGATGAATTCTTAAATATTAAAAATGTCACACGTGATGACGTTCTTGCATCCCAACGTACACCGCCACAACTTCTCGGAATCATTCCATCCAATGCAGGTGGATTCGGATCTATCAGTGAAGCACGTGAAGCCTATTGGTATTCCGAAATTGTTCCACTTCAAAATTTATTCGCCAACACAGTAAACGAATGGGCAGGTGATCAGATCATCCGCTTCAAAGAGTTTCATCAACTTCAATTCAAACAGGAAAAACAATAATGAATATTGCTTTGGCAATTAAAAATTGGAAATTCATCGTGATGGCTGCCTTGGCCATCGCTTTGGCATTTTCAGTCACCAGCTGCACAAGTAAGTCACATCAAATTGATTTACTCGAATCACAAAAAACTTTAGCTGAAACACAACGTGATTTGCTTGCATCGCAACGTGCCAATGAAGTGCATGAAGTAGAGCAGGCATGGTCGCAAGAACTTTTGGAGTCAGAACGAAATGCAAATAAAAACTTACAAGTTGCGTTGGCTGCTGCCAGTGACAGTGCTTTGGCTGTTGACCGGTTGTCAAAGCAGATCAGTGATACAAACAAACGTTTGTCCTCAGGTACCCATGAAGCCATCGTTGAATATGGAAAGACCTGCAACTTCGTACTCAAAACAATGGCAGACCGTGGTGGAGCAATCTCAGCAGCAGCTGATGGACACGCAATTGATGCAGAACGATTAGACCAGGCATGGCCACAGCAGGTGAAGCCAGATAAACAAAACTAATCACAGTATTTACACGAAAATAAAAGTCCTCCATGTGTGAGGGCTTTTTTTTGGCCAAAGTTTCCAAAACCACAGAATCCGGTTCAAGCCGGGCGGTTGACCCCCCACCTCACCTGGACAGTAAATATGTCGAATACTCTACAAAAATTCAGACCTGCACTTTCATAGTGAGAGCAATGCTAAACATTGCATACAAGACTATAAAAAGTAGGAAAACTCTTTCTACAAATCTCTACATCTACCCATCAAAATTCTACAGATTGAAATTCAGACTTTTAAGGCTCAAAGAATTTAGTGGTCAAACAAATTATTAAAAATTCCAGAAAAAGGTAAACAAGTGAAAATACACATGGAAATATTATATTAAGTATTTGATATTAAATGTTATTTATTGGTTACCTTTATGGGGTAATCTTAGGTAATCAAGATATTGGTTTTTAAAATAAGTTGTTTTAAATCAATTATATAAAAGGTAATTGCTAATTACCTTTTTTTTAGGTAATTAATTACTCTTAGATTACCTTAAAATTACCTTTTTATTTTAGTTTAAATATCTATAAAAAACATATAAATAAGCTAACTTTTTGTTATCAAGTTACCTTTGTTACCATTTCCCGATACCAATGTAAAAATTTATAAAATCTTTAATTTTGCATCAGCGTCTATTCTAATTTGTTCATTTATTTAAATCACTATATATCGATCTTTTTCCGCTTTTTATCCGCCAATTTCATCTTCTTAGCATTGTTTTTTAAAGCTAGTACGAGTCCGACCCTCGGGACCAAGATTCAAAGACCCCAAGCTGGTATTAAAGGCTTGGGGTTTTTTAATGCCAAATCATTTTTAATTTAAAATTTTATTCCGACAATAAATATAAAAGAGGATTGAATGTTAGATTTAATATAAAAGTATGACTAATTTTTTTAACGATCTTGCAGCTCTTTGCTCGGTTAGATAAAGCAAAAATATTTACTCATAGATGGAAATTCTATAGAGAGCAGTGAGTAGCGATAACTGATTATATCGACAATTATTATGAATAAGACAAAGAGAAGATTGTAAAGGATTGTGCTGCTCAGGCTTTAGTGTGTTCTGAAAAGGTAAGCCATCTTGAAGTTAATTAGTTCATTAAAGAATACCCATAAAGTCTTTTTACTATGATCAGATGCGATAATAGAAATATATGATGATTTAAACATTCAACATGTAGCTAAAAATAAATCTTCGATACATAATTCAATACGTTTAAATTTCATGAAATTTCACGTTTTGTTGCGAATTGATCTAATCAAGAATTGCCTTTTATGTTAAAGTTTGTTAATAGTAGTGATAGTTTTCACATTTTTTCTTATTAAAACGTAAATAACCGAATAACGATAATATCCGAGAGGCAAGCATGGCTATTCAATTACTAGAATTACAGCAAGCCGACAAGTTAAGTGCTTGTAAAATTTCTCTTTCTTTGGGTCTCACTTCAGAGCAAAATTTGCTTGAACAGTTCTTACAATTCAATAAAACATTAATGCAAGTCGGTAAAGCTTTACTTATTTTTCATCAAGAGCCTTATTTTTGGCATCACTGTTCAGAAAAGTTGACTGCAATTGACGCTACAAAAGTCACGAAAAGTTTGAATACTCTATTTGTAAATAATGATTTTATTGATGAAGCTCATCCACATTATTCAAATTTACTTTCGTTTGTACATGCGTTGAAATCTAAAGCACAATCCCTTGTCGCTGTTCATCTGAGGCATCCAGATCAGACCTCTTTAGGTTATCTAATTTTGTTTGATGAAGCTGTCCGAGATTTTAGTGCAGTTCAAAAACAACTTTTACAAGACCATTGTAAAAGCTTTATGCAAAAACTTGAATTGAAACTCAATCACGATGAACTCAAAGAATTATACGAACAAGAGTCTGCATTAAATTTTAGTAAGACAAAATTCTTTTCTATTATTTCCCATGATTTACGCGCTCCCTTCCATGGTTTATTGGGTTTTTCAGAGATTTTGGCTAAAGAGCGCGATACATTGGATGAATCTAGTATCCAAAACATCGCTGACTATCTCTATGAGACGTCACAGTCGACTTACAACCTGTTGGAAAGTTTGTTGAATTGGGCAATGGCTGAAGGTGGGCGTTTTGTATATCACCCAATAAATTTTAAATTAAGACAAATTACCGATATCGTGACCGATATTTTAAAAACCTTAGCGTTGAAGAAAAATATCCAATTGATCAATGAAGTAGATGAGAGTCTTAAAATCTATGCAGATATGAATATGGTGACTTCTTTGATCCAAAACCTTGTTTCAAATGCATTGAAATTTACGGATACGGATGGCGCAGGAAAAGTTTATATTCAAGCCCAACCTCAGGGCGAATTCGTGGAAATACGAGTGAAAGATTCTGGTTTGGGAATGACCGAAGAACAGATACAGAATTTATTTCAACCACGTATGACAGTGAGTTTAAAGGGCACAGCTGGTGAAAAAGGTGCGGGTTTAGGGCTTTCTTTGTGTAAGCGTTTTGTTGAGCTGAACCATGGTGAAATCAGTGTGACATCTCAAGAAGGTGAGGGCACCGTCTTTAAAGTTCGCTTACCTGCTGAACGCCAACATGCTGAATTATCTACCGAACAACATAAATCGAAAGCGAAATTAGTCTAAAGTGATTTTAAAGATAACGATGTAACTGATATAACTACTAGAGATGACCTGACATCAGTTGAGCTTTTTTATATGAATGCGGAACAGCTACATAAAACCTTAGTTGCAAGCCAATATGCAGAACAAGTTTTAAATTTATACCAATCAGAATTAGAACAAGCCTATAGCAAAGATCAATTTTCAACCTCTTTATCTACCGAAACGATTCACCAAACCGTCCAGGAAACGGTTGCAGTTCAGACTGATGAGCAAGCATGGATGAAGGCATTGCGTATTTTGCGTGCTAAATTAATGTTTCGTTGGATTTGGCAAGATGCAAACCAATTAACTGATGTGGTGACACTGACTCGAGAGCTTTCTGATTTTGCTGATGCTTGTATCTGTGTTGCGAAAGATTTTGCACGTAAACCATTGATTGCTAAACACGGTGAACCAATCGGTTATTCAGGTCAGGTTCAGGATTTGATTGTCATTGGAATGGGGAAACTTGGTGCAAAAGAACTGAATTTATCCAGTGACATTGATCTGATTTTTGCTTTTGATGAACAAGGTGAGACTAATGGTCGTAAATGTATTGATGTTCAGCAATTCTGTATTTTGTGGGGACAGAAGTTAATTTATCTGTTAGATCATATCACTGCGGATGGTTTTGTTTTCCGTGTAGATATGCGTTTACGTCCGTGGGGTGACGGTTCAGCTTTAGCGATCAGTCATACAGGTTTGGAAAAATATTTGAGCCAGCATGGGCGTGAATGGGAACGTTATGCATGGATTAAAGCCCGTGTGATTACAGGTGGAAAAGAAGGCGAAGATTTGATGGATATGGCTCGTCCATTCGTCTTCCGGCGTTATGTTGATTATTCTGCATTCGCTGCGATGCGTGAAATGAAAGCCATGATTGAGCGAGAAGTTCTACGCCGTAATATCGAAGATGATATTAAATTAGGCGCTGGCGGAATACGTGAAATCGAGTTTATCGTGCAAGTTTTTCAGTTGATCTATGGTGGTTCCCGACGTGAGCTGCAAGATCGACAATGTTTAGTTAACTTGCATCATTTGGGTGATGCTGAATTATTAGATCAGCAAGCTGTTTTTGATCTTGAAGATGCTTATTTGTTTTTAAGACGAGTTGAACATGCAATTCAGGCATTAAATGATCAACAAACTCAATCTCTACCGTCTGAACCTGAATTGCGCCAACGTATGATAGATACCTTGGGTTTTAGTGATTGGAATTCTTTCTTAAATGTTCTGAATCAAAAAAGAGATAAAGTCAAAGTTCAGTTTAAACAACTCATTCAAGAGAAAGAGTTCTCTGCTCCCATAGATGATTCTGTAGAACTAGAACAACGTCTGAATGCAGTTCTGGATGATGATGCTAAAAACTTGATCCAAAATTTTTGGCATGGGCAAGCACTACGTAAAATTCCTGCGAGTGCTTTAGAACGGCTTAAGAAATTTTGGCCTCATCTAGTCGAAGCCATTTTACAATCAGATCAACCTCAAATGGCTTTATTACGATTAATGCCCTTGGTTGAGTCTGTATTACGACGAACTGTCTATTTAGTCATGTTGATGGAAAGTCGTGGTGCTTTGCAGCGTTTAGTAAAAATGGCGACAGTAAGCCCGTGGATCTGTGAAGAGTTAACGCAATACCCCGTCTTGTTGGATGAGTTTCTTTCGATGGACTTTGGGTTGCCGCAACGCAAAGATTTAGAAGATTCCTTACGCCAACAATTAATGCGCATTGAAATTGATCAGGTTGAAGATCAAATGCGAGTATTGAGATTGTTTAAAAAGAGCAACGTACTCGCTGTAGCTGCTAGTGATGTCTTGGCTGAAAGTCATTTAATGAAAGTCTCAGATGCATTAACAGATATTGCTGAAGTATGTGTCCAAGCGACTTTAAATTTAGCTTATCAAGCGATTGCGCAACGTCATGGTTACCCTGTCAACAGTCAGGGTCAACGATGTGGTTTGGATGCGCAAGCTTTTGCCGTAATTGGTTATGGCAAGCTAGGTGGTATCGAGTTAGGCTATGGTTCTGATTTGGATTTAGTATTTATTCATGACTTTCAAGAGCAAACAGAGACTGACGGACGTAAAGGGATCAGTGGTGCAGAGTTTGCGATCCGTGTTGCTCAGAAATTTATGTCCTTGATGACTACTCAAACACTTGATGGTCGAGTCTATGAAATTGATACCCGGTTAAGACCGTCTGGTGAAGCAGGGATGTTGGTGACGAGTCTGAAAGCTTATGAGCAGTATCAGCAAAAAAGTGCTTGGCTTTGGGAACATCAAGCGCTCGTTCGTGCACGTTCAATTGCAGGTGAAAAAAGTTTATGTGAGCAATTTGAACGGATACGCTGTCAAATCTTAACTCAAGTTCGTGATGAAAATCAGGTACGTGAAGAAGTGTTAAAAATGCGTCAGAAAATGAAAGATCATTTGGGTTCATCTTCTGAGCAAAAAAAACATGGGATTTTTCATTTAAAACAGGACTCAGGTGGTATCGTTGACATCGAATTTATGGCACAGTATGCAGTGCTTGCATGGAGTGGGACGAATACAGATCTCGCCCATTTTTCCGATAATGTAAGAATTCTAGAAGATGCTGCTAAAGCAGGCTGCTTATCCAGTGAAGATGCCACAGCATTAATACACGCTTATCTCCGTGAACGAGCTGAGAGCCACCGTTTAGCACTTGCAAATCAATCTATGCAAGTTAATGCTGCGGATTGGCACGATACCCGCGAGATCGTTTGCAAGTTATGGCAAAGGTTAATTGATCCAAGTGCAATAGCATTGGAAAGTGAATGATTGTGTAAAAAAATGGAGTATGTGCGATGAGTTTGGCTGATCGTGATGGTTTTATTTGGCAAGATGGAAAATTAGTGGATTGGCGTGATGCAAAAATTCATGTCTTAACTCACACACTACACTACAGTATGGGCGTCTTTGAAGGTGTCCGCGCCTATGAAACCCCAAATGGTACAGCAATCTTCCGTTTGCAAGATCACACTAAGCGCTTATTAAATTCAGCAAAAATTTATCAAATGAATGTTCCATTTGATCAAGCGACATTAGAACAAGCACAAATTGACGTTGTTCGTGAAAATAAATTAGCGTCTTGCTACCTTCGTCCATTAATTTGGATTGGCTCTGAGAAACTTGGTATTGCTGCAACAGATAACACGATTCATGCTGCTGTAGCTGCATGGGGTTGGGGCGCATATCTTGGTGAAGAAGCGATGGCACGTGGTATTCGCGTAAAAACTTCTTCATTCACTCACCATCATCCAAACGTGACGATGTGTAAAGCTAAAGCATGTGGTAACTACACAGTTTCTATCTTGGCACACCAAGAAGTCGCACGTTCAGGTTATGACGAAGCAATGTTGCTTGACCCTCAAGGTTTCGTCTGCCAAGGCGCTGGTGAGAATGTATTCTTGATCAAAGATGGCGTATTACATACACCTGATTTGGCTGGTGGTGCATTAGAAGGAATTACACGTCAAACGGTGATCACGATTGCTAAAGATTTAGGTTATGAAGTGATCGAACGCCGTATCACACGTGATGAATTCTATATCGCTGACGAAGCATTCTTCACAGGTACAGCTGCTGAAGTAACACCAATCCGTGAGTATGATGACCGACAAATTGGTTGTGGTTCACGTGGTCCGATTACTACAGAAATTCAAAAGACTTTCTTTGATGCCGTCCAAGGTCGTAATGATAAATATGCAGATTGGTTAACTTACGTTAAATAAGTAAAACTCTGCGAAGAAAGCGAAGCTCATGCTTCGCTTTTTTATTGAAACAATGTCAATAGATTGCAATTAAATCATCATTAATCTTTCATCTAACTTCTTTAGCTTGGTCACTAAGATCAAGAATAAAATCAGAGAACGAATGAAGATTACTGTAGTGGGTGCTGGCTATGTGGGTTTATCAAATGCCTTATTGTTTGCTAAGCAGCATGATGTGGTTTTACTAGATATTGATAAAAGTCGCGTAAAGTTATTAAATCAAAAAGTTTCGCCGATTAGTGATACTTGCATACAACACTATTTAACTGAGTCGCATCTTGAGGCAACGACTGAAAAAGAGCGTGCTTATCAGGATGCTAAGCTGATTATTATTGCAACCCCAACAAACTATAATCCTGAAACCAACTATTTTGATACTTCTAATATTGAATCTGTCATCGATGATATTCAAAAAATAAACCCAAAAGCGCTGATGATTATTAAATCTACAGTGCCTGTGGGCTATACCAAAGAAATTTCGAATAAGCTGAAACTTAAGAACTTAATCTTTGCTCCAGAGTTCTTGAGAGAGGGGCAGGCCTTACAAGATAATCTCTACCCATCTAGAATTATCGTAGGTGAAAGATCTAAACGCGCAGAAAAGATTGCGAAATTGTATTTAAAAGCTACGGTCAGAAAGGATGCAGTTTTACTCTGTGTTGACTCAACTGAAGCTGAGGCCATTAAACTATTTTCAAATACATATTTGGCAATGCGAGTAGCATTTTTTAATGAGCTGGACACGTATTGTATAAAAAATAAACTAAGTGCTTTGGATATTATTAAGGGTGTGGGTTTGGATCAACGCATCGGTGATCACTACAATAATCCTTCTTTTGGTTATGGAGGTTATTGCTTGCCTAAAGATACCAAACAGCTTTTAGCTAATTATGATGATACTCCTCAAGAGCTGATTTCAGCGATCATTCGCTCTAACCAAACTCGCAAACAGGCGATCATTGAAGATATTAAGAGTCATAATGTTTCATGTGTGGGTATATTTCGCCTAACGATGAAAGCCGATTCAGATAATTTTAGAGAATCTGCTGTTCATGATGTATTACAAGGACTTGCTCAAGAGGGTATAAAGATTGTGATTTATGAGCCTACTTTGGATGCTAAAGAGTATTTTGGGCATCCGGTGATGAGTAGTTTACAAAGATTTAAATCGGCTTCTGATCTGATTATTGTCAATCGTATGGTGCCGATGTTCAGTGATGTCATGGAAAAAATCTACACGCGAGATTTATTTGGTATCAATTGATCAGGTGATAAAAACATAAATGGCTTGAAGGGTTTGACGAATTAATAATAAAAAAAGTTACAAGGTCTATGCTAAGATAGCTCAACATTCAGTGCATATTGTTTTGACGATTTGGGATTATTTCCCGCGCATTTAAAATAATATCTAAGGCATTTAAGGTTAGCAGATGGCAGACATTCAACAAGATTCGGCAGCTCATGAAGACAATATTATTTTGTGCATGAAATGGGGAACCAAGTACGGTGCCGAGTATGTCAATCGTTTATATAATATGGTGCAACGCCATCTTACTTTACCTTTTAAAATGGTGTGCTTAACGGATCGTACAGAAGGTATTGATCCGAATGTACAATGCTTCCCGATTCCTCCATTAGATTTGCCTGCAGGAAGTCCAGAGCGTGGGTGGAATAAACTCTCAACTTTTGAACCTGATCTGTATGGTTTAAAAGGCAATGCACTGTTTTTAGATCTCGATGTTGTCATCGTAGATAATATAGATTGCTTCTTCCAAGAACCAGGTGAGTTTCTGATTATTCATGACTGGAAGCGACCTTGGCGCATTACGGGGAATAGTTCGGTTTATCGTTTTAAGTTAGGAGCTTTTCCTGATATTTTGCCGTATTTTCGTGAAAATTTTGATGAAATCCGTCAGAAATTCCGTAATGAGCAAGCTTATCTATCTTGGTTTGTTCACAAAGAAGGAAAATTGAGTTATTGGAATGATCAGTGGTGTAAAAGCTATAAATATCATTGTCTAAGAAAAATTCCATTTGCTTATTTCCAAGCACCAGTAAAACCAGAAGGCGTTAAGATTATTATTTTTCACGGTGAAATTAATCCACCTGATGCAATCAATGGTGGTGGTGGTAAATGGTATCGTTATGTATTGCCATCAGATTGGATCAAGGATGCTTGGCAGTAAATCTGTATTTATGGAAGGTTTTGATTTATGAATCAGGGTTTGCATCCGCTTGATATCGTCATCGCATGGGTCGATGGGAATGATATCTCTCTGAAAAATAAACGCCGTCAATTTATGAATCAAAACGAACCATCAAATGCTTTGGGTGATACTCGTTTTGCAAGTAACGATGAAATCTATTTCTGCATCGCCTCAATTCTTAAGTATGTTCCATATGCAGGCACGATTTATGTCGTGACGGATCAGCAAACACCTTTGTGGTTAGACCAATTTTCCCAGCAAGGTTTATGTCCTGCTGAAAAAATAAAAATCGTTGATCATCTAGAATTATTTCGTGGATATGAGTTTGCTTTACCGACATTCAATTCACTAAGTATTGAAAGTATGTTGTGGAATATTGAAGGGATTTCAAATCATTTTATTTATCTGAATGATGATTTCTTTTTCAATCAACAGTCTGATTTAAGTGATTTTCTTATTGATGGTCAGATGGTGATATATGGACATTGGCAAGCAACACTCATCAAGAAAATGAAATATATTTTCCGAAAATTCTTACAGCAGAATTTTGGAAAGGTAGCTGAAGCGAAATATTCAACGGCTCAAATGTTGAGTGCAGATCGCGTGGGAATGACCAAATATTACGAAATTCATCATCGCCCTCATATTCTCAGTCGTGATTTGCTCAGTACTTATTTTAAGAATAATAAAGAGCTTTTAGACCAGCAAATTCAGTTCAAATTTAGGAACATTGATCAACTGTTACCAGTGGGATTGTCTAATCATTTAGCAATTCAATCTGATCAAGCCATTTTAAAAGATGATATTGATATTGCTTATTTAAAAGATGGTCGTAATTTGGAAAAATTTATATTAGCTTTATCTAATTCTGAGATTAAATTTGGCTGTATACAAAGTCTAGATCAATTGGAATCATTAGCTGAAGGACGCATCCGAGCCGCACTGATTCAAAAATTTACAGGGTTTTTACCCAGCCAAATTCAACCGACTACTGTGGTCTAAACGAAGGAAAGCAAATGAAAGTTGTGACTTATCTTATTAATTTAGACGGCAGTGATCAACGTTTAGCAAGTGCGACAGCTCAGCTCAATCAAGCGGGATGGGATTTTAGCCGATTCTCTGCTTATGATGGGCGAGGTAAAGCCTTATCTGAATTTGAAAACTACGATGATCTTGCTGCTCAGAAAATATTAGGGCGTAGTTTAATCAATTCTGAGTTGGGTTGTTATCTAAGTCACTACGGTTGTGCTGAAAAATTTCTAGAAACGGATGCCGATTATTTAGTTGTCTTAGAAGATGACATTGAAGTGTTGCCTAACTTTAAACAGAAGCTTGAATCTTTATTAAGTTATTTAGATCAACATAAAGAGTTGGATTGGTATACCGTCAATATTGCTGCTAAAAAGAAAAAATTAGCAAAAGACATTGTTGAGTTTGATCATTATACCTTGTGGCATGCATATTATTTCCCAATACGTGGTGTAGGCTTGGTTTGGTCTCGAAAAGGAGCTGAACAGTTTGTACAACTGGGTAAAATCATGACCGTTCCAGTCGATATTTTCTTCCAAAGTTGGTTAAGTAAAACAGGAAAAGGGCTTGGTGTTTGGCAGCCATTTGTGCAGCCAGCAGGTCTGGATAGTGATATTTTAGGTACTGTTGCTGCTCAAGGTATCAAACGGAAGCAACTTGAGAATCGAAGTGCTTCTCATGGATTTAAGAAGCAGAAGCGTATGTGGCGTGATCGCTTTTATGCAATTAAACATTTAATGTCTTGAGTCCTAGTTATAGACTGTAATAAATAATTTTCTTTATTTTGTTGAGTACATTTTATGAAGTTTTTTAAGAAGCTCTTCTATCTTTTGAAATTTTATACAATGTATTCAAACCAAAAAAGAGAAATAAATGAGTCAATAGATAACTACGCGGACCTGATCGTTCTCAATCCTGGTCAGCAAAATGCGGTTATTCCCAAAATTATCTGGATGTATTGGGAAGGACCAGTGGCTGGATTTGTGGAAAAATGTGTTGAGCAAGTTAAAAAGACCAATCCAGATTATGAGGTTCATTTTCTCACGCCAGACACAGTGAAAAACTTTTGTAATATTGATTTTGGTCGTTTCCCAAAGGCAACACCGCAACAAAAGGCCGATTTGCTCCGTTTTGAGTTGATTTATCAGCATGGAGGAATTTGGTTGGATGCAAGCATTCTGGTTTATGAAAGCTTAGACTGGATTCAGGAACTGATTGCGAAGAATCATACCAACAGCTTTGCCTATTACCGTGCCAAGAATACAACACTTAAAGATTTTCCCGTCTTAGAGAATTGGTTATTGGCCAGTGCAGAGAAAAATATTTTCTTTAAAGAATGGTTTGATGAACTGGCGAAAGCGATTGAAATGACGCCTAAAGCCTATTTGCAAAAACTGAAAGAAACAGAACCTGATTATCAGGATATGTTTCAACAGATTGGTCGTCTGGAATATCTAGTGGCGTATGTGGCCTGTCAGAAAGTGATGCGTAATCATTTGCCGAGTATGTGCTTAATTAACTGTGATCAAAATGCGCTGTATTTTCAGGTAAAGCACCAATGGGTGAAAGAAAAAGTGCTGATCGATATGGCAATCAATTACCCGCCTCAGCAAATGCCAAGGTTGATCAAGCTTGCAGGCAAGGAAAGAAAAACCCTGAGTCATTATTATGCAAAAGGGATGTATCTGGAAGGTTCATTATTGGACATTTGTTAACAATGGATGAGTAAATTAATAGTGAAAGAGAGAGGGGAAGGCGGTAAAATGAATCTTTTGAAGTATTAAACAGTTTGTTAAACTTCTTCCTGAGTAAAAGTAGCGTATTATGACTTTTAATATTGAATTGATCGAAGTATTTCTGAATTTTTTTACTTGATAACAGAACATTGAAACATATCAGATACGTTCTATATGTTCTGTTATATTGGTGTTGGGTGTAATGAAGTACAAGTGTTTAGAAAACTTTATCGACATTTGTCTCTTGCAAGTAATTCATATGAAATCAAATTTTAATATTTGATATTTTAAAGATATAGCAAAGTGAAGCAAATTAAACCGATTATAATGGCTGGTGGCAGCGGAACTCGTTTATGGCCATTATCGAGAACACAATTCCCAAAACAGTTTTTGAAACTTGGCTTAGATGGCTATACTTTATTACAGTCAACAATATTACGTTTGAAAAATTTAGATTGTGATGATCCCATCCTAATTTGTAATGAAGAGCATCGCTTTTTAGCAGCAGAACAAATGCGTGAGATAGGGGTTAATGCCAGAATTATACTCGAACCCGTTGGAAAAAATACTGCGCCAGCGATTGCCTTAGCTGCGATATTATTAAGGCAAAAACAAGAAAACAAACTTATGCTCGTTTTAGCAGCGGATCATGCGATTTCAGAACAGACCGCATTTGAAAATAGTATTAAAGATGCAATTGATTTAGCAAGTCAAAATAAATTGGTTACTTTTGGAATTGTACCGACACATGTAGAAACTGGATATGGTTATATTGAAAAAGGTACACCAATCGAACATGGTTTTAATATTGATAAATTTGTAGAAAAACCAGATCAAGCAACTGCCCAAGCATATCTAGAAAGTCAAAGATTTCTTTGGAATAGTGGCATGTTTATGTTTGAAGCAGAGCAATATTTAGAAGAGCTAAAAAAATATGCTTCTGATATTTTTCAAGCATGTAACTTATCTATGCAAAATATATGCTTAGATATTGATTTTATTAGAATTGATCAAATGGAGTTTGAAAAATGTCGTTCTGAATCTATTGATTATGCTGTCATGGAAAGGACAGCACATGCTGTTGTTATTCCTCTTGAGGCTGGATGGAGTGATGTTGGTTCATGGTCTGCTTTATGGGATATCAAGCCAAAAGATCATAATGGTAATGTAACAGACGGTGATGTGCTTTTGCATCATAGTCAAAATAACTATTGTTATAGTGAAAGTCGCCTAGTTTCATTGTTAGGTGTAGAAAACCTTGTTGTTGTAGAAACAAAAGATGCTGTACTGGTTGCTGATAAAAATAAAGTTCAGGATATTAAAAAAATCGTAGAGCAATTAAAAAATGATGATCGTAGTGAATATTACCGTCATAGAGAGGTTTATCGTCCATGGGGTAAATATGATAGTATTGACCAATCATCAAGATATCAGGTTAAGCGTATAACTGTAAAACCTGGTCAAAAATTATCTATACAAATGCATTATCATCGTTCTGAGCATTGGATTGTAGTTAGTGGAACTGCAAAAATTCATAAAGGAACGGAAAGTTTTTTATTAACAGAAAATGAGTCTGTTTATATTCCTTTAGGTGAAATTCATGCATTGGAAAATCCTGGTAAATTGCCGCTTGAGTTAATTGAAGTACAATCTGGAAGTTATCTGGGGGAAGATGATATCGTCCGTTTTGATGATTTATATGGAAGAACTTAAAATGGTGATACCTAAGATAATTCATCAAACCTATAGAGATCATAACTTACCAAATGAGATTACTATAGTCGTTGAAAACTTAAAAAAGTTAAATCCTGATTGGGAATATCGTTTTTATACAGATGAAGATATCTTAGAATATATAAAAAGAAATTTTGATGAAGAAATTTTAAGAACTTATCAAAGTATTAACCCTGTCTATGGTGCAGCAAAAGCAGACTTTTTTAGGTACTTGGTTTTATATAGAGAGGGTGGGGTATATATTGATATTAAAAGTACCTGTATATATCCTTTAAGTGAGGTTATTAAGCCCGATGATCGTTTTGTGGTGACACAATGGCAAAATGGTGTTGGACAAAAGAATGAAGGCGCTGGATTATTTTCACATTTGACTAAAGAACTAGAAATAAAAAATGGAGAGTATCAGCAATGGTTTATTATTGCAGAAAAGAATTCTCCAGTTATGAAATATGTATTAGATACAGTTATAAATAATATTAAAGGTTATAGAGCATGGAAATATAACTTTTATAGTTATGGTAAACGTGGTGTATTGTTTGTTACTGGGCCGATTGCTTATACGAAAGCGATTCATAATATTCAAGATAAATATTTAATTAGATTTGAGCGTTATGATATTGATGTTGGATTTTTATATAATGCATTAGAGGGAAAGTGCCATACGAAGATTCTTGGTAATCATTATGCTAAATATAAAGGTTATATTGTTAATCAAGGTATTATTTTAAATTTTCTTTCTTTAGTTTATATTTTTATAATCCGTCTTAGTCGGAATTTTTTGAAATTCATAGGTAAGTGGAAGGAGTAAGTTTTCATTTTTTAAGTGGAATGGAGACTTTATGTAATTAATTTAGGTGTTCGATGATTTGGGTTAATATTTCAAATATATTAAAAGTAGATAAGTTTAATGGGATTGCTCGGACAGAGTATGAATTATGTACTTATGCTTATAAATTATTTAAACAAGGGTATCCGATTAAATTTAGTACATTTGATGAGTGTCTAGGCTTTATTGAGATCAGTAGTGAAAAATTATCAGTTGTACTGCATAATTTAAAGAATGATTCTGTGGTGTTGAATGGTCGGTTAGCATTTAAGCCAAAATTAAAGCGAAGTATTTTAAAGCGACTTAATATAATTAAAATTTATTGTGGAACAGTTAATTACTGTTTCTCTAATGATGACTCTATTGTTTCAGTGGGGCAAAATCTCAGTTTTGGAGAAATGAGAGCATTTGGAATTGTAAAGAGTAAAATAAATATTCAATTGCGACTACTATGCCATGATCTTATACCTATTAACTACCCAGAGTTTTTTTTAAGTAAAAATACTAATCTGTTTTCAAATTATATGAAACAGACAATTAAAGTGGTTGATTATTTTTACTGTAATTCTGAATTTACAAAACAAGAGTTAACAGATTATCTTGTAAAAATGAAGGTAAAAAAACCACCAATGAATGTTATTACTCTGGGGTGTGATCTGTATACAAAGAAAATTAAAAGTCCGCTAAGTCAGACACTGCAGGAACTAATTAGTCAACCTTATTTATTATTTGTTTCTACGATTGAAATCCGAAAAAACCATAATTTGATTTATCAAATGTATTTGAAATTATTAGAACAAGGTGCTCAAAATCTACCTCGGATTTATTTTGTGGGAAAAAGAGGTTGGAAAGTTGAAAAATTATTAAATAGTTTAGATAATGACTCTAGAATTAAAGAGAAAATTTTTATTTTAGATCGTATATCTGACTCTGATCTTATTCAATTATATAAATATTGTTGGTTTACCCTCTACCCCTCATTTATTGAAGGATATGGACTACCTGTAGCTGAGAGCCTATCGTTTGGTAAATTTTGCTTGTCATCTGATGCAGGTTCTTTACCAGAAGTTGGGAAGAATTGGATTGATTATGCTGATCCATATCAATTGGATCAATGGGTTGAGAAGTTTTTATTTTTAATCAATCATCCAGAGTATATTGTTGAGAAAGAAAAAATAATTCGTGAACAATATCGTCAAGTTTCCTGGGAGGAATGTTCAAGGGAGATTTTAACCTCAGAATTAATTGATTTTAAACAAGAGCTTCCTATTATAACTTGAATTAATTATATAACTGGCAATTTGTATAAAATTGCCAGTTAATTTATTTTAAGGAGTAATTGAATAAAGCAATTTTTAAATTTTTTTAGTCAATATCCATGTTTGTAAAATGTATCTTCGTTGACTGATTGAATTCCTCTAAACCGCTTATATCCCCACATGTATTCAGTTGGAAAGCGGTTGATCATTTGCTCTACCGCTTTATTTAATGCAGTTGTCGCAACTTCTATATCTCGATCATAGAGTTCAGGATCATTGAGATCATCACAGTAGACCTCAAAACCTTCACCATCCTCTCTACGGAAACAACTTAATCCCACTAAGCGGCATTGAGTTTTTTGTGCCATTTTGCTGGCTAAAGTACTAGTTAAGCAGGGAATTCCAAAAAAAGGAACCACGACACCACCAGAGGGTTGAGGGACATGATCTGGCAGAATTACACTGAAACCACCTTGTTTGAGGTTTTTGAATAATGCTTTAACACCGTTGGCATCAGTTGGAACTAGTGTCGCGTTTAACCGTTGGCGAGCATGTAAAGCAAAAGCATTAAATCCTGAGTCTTTCATGGGTTTATACATAATGGTAGGAATACCATATTGGTGTACCCACGCATTCATCATTTCCCATGTACCGAGGTGAGGGGTAATAATTAAAGCACCACGCGGATCACTTAAAGCATTTGTTAATACTTCTAAATTATGTACAGTACGAATTTGCTGAATGCTCCATTCTGGAGGCATTGCCCAGCATTTCCCAGATTCGATATAACTTAAACATTGCTTCGTTACGCTTTCTTTAGCAAGCTTTTCACGCTCACTCTCAGGAATATCTGGATAAGCAAGACTTAGATTTACCCGTGTTTTCCAAAGCATACTTTTATTTGGATTTTGATTAATAAAGTAAGCCGCCACTTTTGCAATACTGCGCAAAAATGCTAAAGGTAGAATACGGAGTAAAGTGGTATAAAACGACATTGCGATTAATCTTGTTTATTCGCGTTGCCTTTGAGGACCATATAAATGAGGGCGACAAAGATGAGAAGTGCACCTGCTAAGCTACTAACGCAAAAATATAAAATGCGTTCATTGGTCGTCATATTGAAAAGTTCATTTGCTAAGATATAGCGCATAAAAAACCATTGTGCCAAAGAAAACACAATAATCACAATTGCATGTCGACGTACATCAGGACGCATTGCCATAACAATGACCTCTCAATAAAAAGCAGTTCATTATGCCACTAGCATAGATATTCTCAAAGTATAAATTATCGTACCAACACTCTCCAAAAGGAGGGGATCTGATAGCCATAAAAAAACCCTGTACGAGACAGAGTTTTATTTAATCCATAAAACTACAGATTATTTTTCTTCAGCTTTCGGCTTTTCACGTAAACGAATGCCTAAGTCACGCAATTGATTTGCTTCAACAGGAGCTGGAGCTTGAGTCAATGGACATTCAGCAGTCTTCGTTTTCGGGAATGCGATCACATCACGAATTGAAGATGCACCAGTCATCAACATGATCAAACGGTCAAGACCAAAAGCCAAACCACCGTGTGGAGGCGCACCATAACGTAATGCGTTCAATAAGAAGCTGAATTTTTCTTCCGCTTCTTCTTCGCCGATACCTAAAGCTTCAAAAATTGCTTTTTGCATTTCTAGTGTATAGATACGAAGTGAACCACCACCGATTTCAGTACCATTCAATACCATATCGTATGCAACTGACAATGCCGCGCCTGGATTGCTCTTCACTTCTTCAACACTTGATTTTGGTAGCGTGAATGGGTGATGAACAGATGTCCATTTACCATCATCAGTTTCTTCGAACATTGGGAAGTCAACAACCCAAAGTGGAGCCCACTCGCACGTTGCAAGATTCAAGTCATGACCGATTTTCACACGAAGAGCGCCCATCGCGTCATTTACGATCTTCGCTTTGTCTGCACCAAAGAATACGATGTCACCGTTTTCAGCACCAACGCGTTTGAGTAGGTCAAGTACGATTGGTTCGATGAATTTAACGATTGGTGATTGAAGACCTTCGATGCCTTTCTCAAGTTCATTGACTTTAATATAAGCCAAGCCTTTAGCACCGTAGATGCCTACGAATTTAGTGTATTCGTCAATCGCACTACGTGGTAGTGAACCTGCACCAGGAACACGTAACGCTACAATACGACCTTTAGGATCTTTTGCAGGACCAGCGAAAACTTTGAACTCAACGTCTTGCATTAAGTCTGCAACGTCAACCAATTTCAATGGAATACGCATATCTGGTTTATCAGAAGCATAATCACGCATTGCGTCGGCATAAGTCATACGTTCGAATTTATCGAATTTTACATTCAATAATTCGTTGAACATTTTAACTGTTAAGCCTTCCATTAAATCCATGATGTCATCGTCACTCATGAACGATGTTTCAACGTCGATTTGGGTAAATTCAGGCTGACGATCTGCACGTAGATCTTCATCACGGAAACATTTCGCGATTTGGTAATAACGATCAATACCACCGACCATCAACAATTGTTTAAACAATTGTGGTGATTGTGGAAGCGCGTAGAAACTACCATTTGAAACACGGCTTGGTACTAAATAGTCACGTGCGCCCTCAGGAGTTGCACGAGTCAAGATAGGTGTTTCAACGTCTAGAAAACCGTGATCTTCGAAATAGTTACGAATTAAGTTAGTAACTTTAGAACGGAAGCGTAAACGATCTAACATTTCTGGACGACGGATGTCCAAGAAACGATATTTCAAACGAATTTCTTCAGAAATATTGGTATTTTCGTCATTTAATGGGAATGGCGGAGTTTCAGAAGCAGCAAGAACTTCGATTTCTTTTGCCAAAACTTCAATTTGACCACTCACCATGTTGGCATTTTCAGTACCTTCATAGCGACGACGTACACGACCTGTAATTTTTAAAACAAATTCAGAACGTGCTTTATCCGCAGTAGCGAATGCTTCTGGTGTATCTGGGTCAATAACGACTTGAACTAAACCATCACGGTCACGCATATCAAGGAAAATCACACCGCCATGGTCACGGCGACGATGAACCCAACCGCATAGAGTAACTGTTTGATCGATTTGGGCTTCAGTTAAAGAGCCACAGTAATGAGTGCGCATCATATTGAATTATTTATCCAAACTATATTGGCTAGAAGGTGAATGCGTAAACAGCGCAGCACCAATGAAGGGGAGATTATGCCTTGTTGAACGTATAGTCTCAAGTCTTAATGCTTTAACAGAATCTTAAACATCCGCTTTTAATTAAAATGAGCTTTAGTTCTTATTTCGATCTAAAAATAATAGGACTAAACATGCGGCAGTAAATAGTATTAACCCTGTCTGAGTAAACTCATTAATTGATTTGCCGATAAAAAAATATCGTTCGGTGTTCCAAAGATCAGAATGGATGTGGTGACTATAGTCCCAGACAGATAACATCCCAGAAATTGTTGAAATTATTAAGCTTATGATCATGAATAGTTTAATTTTTACAGGAACAGCTTTCAGTTGCTTATGGGTATGGTAATAGCTTTTACACATGCAAAAGATAAAAGGTAAAGCCACAACAGATGAAGTAATTTGCAATATGAAATGTAAGGGATAATTTAAACCAAATATTGAAATATTCTGAGCCAGTAAATCTTTAAAAGCGAAAGTTCGAAAATCGAGATGCGTTAAACCATCCCATACTAAGTGGGTTGCGGTACCGATGATAATTGCAAAACAAGTCATTAATACGAAAGTGATGATTTGATCAAACGATTTAATATTTAGAGGATGAATGATTCCAAGTACTCGATACATCACAGGGCGATAGATCAGATACCAAAGTAAGCAGAAAAACAAACCTATCGGAAGATTCGGAAATAAAATACCTGACCACTGATGAGTTGTGTCAATACTTTCATCTGTAAATAAACGATATAGATCAGGTGTCATGCATCCAATCGCCAAAGTAGCAATAGGAAGATGTCCTTTAGTCAGTTTTGATAATGGTGGTGCAAGTACAGCGTGGGAAAGTGTAAAAGGCATATCGTTAGAAAACGAGTTTTTATGAAATCATGGAGCAGCAGTGTAGCAAATGTTTCGTGTTGTGATGTTTCTTATTGCAAATTGGATGAAATGTTATAATATAACAAAAATAAATTGATTCGAGATAATGTTCATGTTGTTTTATAAAAATATATTAACGCTGTCTATATTAGCAGCTGTTTCTGTAACAGCTTTTGCTGCTGAAAACGAAAAAGTTGAAAGCTTAGAAACGATTAGAATCAAAGCGCATCCATTGGAACAAACCTCACAGGATTTTGCGGTAGCCGATAGTGTGATTGATCAAGCTAAATTATCACAAGGTGCGGTAACCATTGGGGATGTACTTGGGCAACAAACGGGGATTTATTCAAATCAGTTCGGCGCTGGTTCAAGTCGTCCTGTCATCCGCGGTCAAGATGGTGCTCGAGTCAAAATCTTACAAAACTCATCTGAAAACATTGATGTATCGACATTATCACCTGATCATGCAGTAACTGTAGATCCTGCGTTAGCAAAACAGGTCGAAGTGATTCGTGGTCCTTCTACATTATTATTTGGTGCAGGTACAGTAGGTGGTTTAGTCAATGTGATTGACAGTAAGTTACCTACGCAAATGCCTGAAAAAGGTTATGAAGGAAATGTTGGATTACGCTACAACACGGGAAGTGATGAAAAGCTGGCAAGTGCTGGTGTTACAGTTGGTTTAGGCGATCAAGTAGCATTACGTGTTGAAGGTTTAAAACGTGATGCGAATAATTACATTGCACCCGATTATTTTCATGAAGGTGAAAAAGAGCGTCGAGTTGATAATACTTTTGCTGAAGGTCAAACTGTAAATGTTGGTTTGTCATGGATCTACGATCGTGGTTTTACAGGGATTTCTTACAGTAATCGTCAAGATAAATATGGTCTACCTGGCCATAGTCATGAATATGAAAGTTGTGAAGCTCATTTAGTTGGGACTCCACATTTACATTGTGGTGATCATGAACACGAAGATGAGCATGGTGGTGATCATCATGATGAATATGAAGGTGAACACGTACATGAAGCAGGACCGTGGATTGATTTAAAATCTGAACGTTATGACATTCGTTCTGAATTAGACAATCCGTTCAAAGGTTTTAAGAAGTTTAGAGTGCAAGCAAGCTATACAGACTATCAGCACGATGAAATTGAAGAAGATAAGATTGCTACTCGCTTCAAGAATAAAGCATATGATGGACGTGTTGAGTTGGTACATAACCCAATCGGAGCATGGGAAGGTGTGATAGGTACTCAGTATGGGCAACAGAAATTAAATTTAACGGGTGAAGAAGCATTTTTAGCGCCAAATACGACAAAAAAATGGAGTCTTTTTGCTCTAGAACATGCTCAATTCAATGACGTACATGTTGAGTTGGCAGCTCGTGTGGATCAACAAAAAATCGATATCGAAGATTCAAGTAAGAAAGATTTTGATGGTTCAGCATTTTCTGCTTCAGGTGCCGCTAACTGGGAATTTGCACCAGACTATAAACTTTCTTTAGTTGCATCGCATCAACAACGCCTACCACTAGCTCAGGAGTTATATGCTGATGGTAAACATTTTGCGACCAATACCTATGAGTTAGGAAATGATCAGCTCAAAAAAGAGCAGTCGAACAATGTGGAATTAGGCTTCCATTATGATAATAATCGTTTTGATTATCATATCCATGTTTATCATAACTGGTTTGATGACTACATTTACGCACAAACTTTAGATCGTTACGAAGACTTCCGCCTAGTAAAATATACTCAAGACAAAGCACGTTTTTATGGAGCTGAGGCAGAAGCTGCTTACCAAATTTCTCCTACATACAAAATCGGTGTGTTTGGTGATTACGTGCGTGGAAAAATCGACAATGAAAATGCTCCACGTGTTCCAGCGGGGCGTTTAGGGACTAAAGTAAATGCTGATTTTGGTGATGGTTTCACTGGATCTGCTGAGTATTATCATGTCTTTAACCAAGATAAAATCACGGCATATGAAACCGAAACACAAGGTTATAATATGTTGAATCTTGGTGTCGCATACTCGGGTCAATATAGTAATTTAGGTAATTATCGCGTTTTTCTAAATGCAAATAACCTTTTAGATGACCAAATTTATCAACATGCATCGTTCCTCTCAACGATCCCTCAAGTTGGTCGTAATTTTACAGTTGGTGTAAATTTTAACTTTTAATTTTCACTGAAATCTTATTGAAATATCAATCTATAAGCTCTAGCCTTGGTTCATTAGGCTAGGGCTTTTTTCTGTTTATATGCGCATCTTCCAAAGAATTCATCAAAAGTTAAACTGGTCAGGTCGACGTTACATGGCAGTGATTTTATGTATTTTAGCTATAGGATATATTGCTTCTGCAATTTATCATACGGTGAAACCTCTTCCTAAAGGATTGAATTTCACTGGTCAATTACGTCATGCCAATGTGAAATTTCTAGCAGACCAAACTTATGTAGATGCGCAAGGAAAGCAACATCTCGATCAGAAAATTTTTACTGAAATTTTTAAATTAATTGATGATGCACAAACCACAATTGTGCTGGATATGTTTTTGTTTAATCAAGAAGTAGGTCAATCCAAGGTTCAGCAAATCCCTTTGATGCAAAAATTAACAGATGCACTGATTCTAAAGCGACAACAGAACCCGGCCATTCAAATTGTATTGATCACTGATCCAATCAACTCTGTATATGGTGGGATTGCACCTGAACATTATCGTTTATTGCGCCAAGCAGGTATTGATGTAATCGAAACAGATTTGAAACCTTTACGTGCATCTAATCCACTTTGGTCTGGTTTTTGGTATATCTGTTGTCAGAATCTAGGCAATAGTTCAGAGGGTGGATGGCTAAAAAATCCATTTGGTGACGATAAAATCACTTTACGTAGTTATTTAGAACTCTTTAACTTCAAAGCAAATCATCGAAAAACTTTGGTTGTGGATACGGAACAAGGTTGGAAAAGCTTAGTGACTTCTGCAAATCCACATGATGGCAGTTCACATCATAGTAATGTTGCTTTAGTTGTAGATGGTCCAACTGCGGTTGATATGCTACAGACAGAGCAAGCAGTTGCATCTATGTCTAAGGGCTCAAGTCCTGTTGTGATCATGGGCGCATTTGCTGAGGATAAGAGCTTGCCACAAGTGCAGGTGCTGACTGAAAAAGCAATTTATGATGCTGTAATCAAGATGATAAATGGGGCTAAAGCTCAAGATCATTTAGATATTGCTATGTTTTATTTATCAGAACGACAAATTATTGAGGCACTTAAACAAGCTAAAAAGCGTGGTGTTGATGTGCGGATGATCTTAGATCCGAATAAAGATGCATTTGGTCGACAAAAAAATGGTATACCCAATCGACAAGTTGCTTCTGAATTGAATGCTGTTGGTATTCCGATTCGATGGTGTGATACTCATGGAGAGCAATGTCATAGTAAAATGCTGCTTAAATATAATCATCAGCATGCAGAGTTGATTCTTGGTTCTGCAAATCTAACTGCACGCAATTTAAAAAATTATAATCTTGAAACCAACATGAAAGTTGTTGGGAATACACAAGCACAGGTTTTTCGTGATGCAGAGACATATTTTAATTCATCGTGGAATAACCTAAATGGCCGTCAAATGACGGTTGATTATGCAAAGTATGCAGATGAATCAAAATTAAAATATTGGATATATCGTTTTATGGAATGGTCTGGATTGTCGACGTTCTAAAAAGAAAGAGGCTTATAGCCTCTTTTTTTATTATGGATTTGGTGGAATCAACTGATCCAAATCCTTATCAGCAAGTTGATCTAATTCACTTAGATCAGTTTGAATTTTCCACTGGCTTTCATCTTCAACAGGGTTGGGCAAACGTGCTTCAAGCCAATCACAAACGGTATTGGGATCAAATTCAGGATGGTTACATTGAATGACCCATGCCAAAAAGTCCTTTGCTTCACCATTCATATAGGGTGGTGGTGACACAGGGAAAAATTGTGTTGGTAAGCGCTCGTTGGTTGATAAGTAATTCAGAACATGTCCAAGTTCTTGAACAGTTTGCCATGCTAGTGCGTGTTCTACATTAATACTAAATTTAAACCACCACGCATGTTGCTCGTCTGTGCCATGTGCAATGATTCTTTCCTTTTGCACGCTTGGAATTTTAGAAAAGAAATCGTAAAGACGATCAAAATTCATTTCAGACACTGAACCACTCCAATACTAAAAAAAAGATATTAACATACTTAAGTTATGCTTCATTCAACATCAGCCCATCTTGTAAATTTTACTGGTTGTCGAAAAAAATATTATTACTACAGTGCTGGTGTTTTTCTGTACTAAACTAATTGTAGAAATCATTTTGAGGCACTAGAAATGAGGAAAAATAAACTTCAAATTTTGAGTTTAACTTTGGCGATCAGTGCTTTGCCAGCCTTAAGCTACGCAAATAACTGGAGCGGCTATCGAGGAGTTGAACGTCGTCCATATCATGAATCTCAACAAACTTATCAACCTCCAGCTCAAGATCCTTTTGCGTTCTCAAATCAGCGTTATACACCTACAGCACCACCGAAGGGGTATTATTATCAACCCTACCAAAATAATCACTACTCTTACCAATATCGCCCAAGTGTCAGTATTGAATACTATCCTGAGACTCACTCTGAACATACATATCACCGAGAGGCATTTGTAGTCGGAAATGAGTTACCAAGTGAGTTTCGGAGTGAGCGTTATGTGATCCGAGATTGGGATTATTATTCTTTACGCAAACCACCACGTGGACGCCATTGGGTGATGATCGATGGAAGATATTTTTTAGTGACTGATGATAATTTTAGAATCGAAATTATTCGATGAGCTTTAATACCTTAGGTTGAGATATCTCCATAGTTTCTCAGTATTGATTACAAAGTTTTGCAATCTCATTCGTTTTATTCATGGTTTCTCCTAGAGTTTTGCTTAATCTGAGTTCAGATCAAAACAGAGGATCAAACAATGAAAAAGACAGTTATGTTGTTGGTATCAAGTTTATTATTTGGTGCATCTGCTTCAGCAATGGCAGATTCAAATCGTTGGAACAATCATCACGACTATAAAGATCGTTATGAGCAGCGTTACGATCGAAATGACCACCGAAATGATCATAGAGATCCACCGCGATGGTCAAATGCAGATCGTGGAAACCATTATGGACAACGAGTAAACTTTAAACGTGGCGAGCGTTTACCATCGGAATTCCGTAGTAAACGTTATGTGGTTTCAAACTATCGCTATCATCGTTTATATCAGCCACCACGTGGTTATAACTGGATGCAAGTACAAGGAAAATACGTGTTGGTTGATTCAAAATATCGTGTTTATCGAATCGCATAACTTAATGAATTTAAAAGCAGCCGTAAGGCTGCTTTTTTATGCAAGCTCATCGTCTTGAGGTCGAGGTGTTTTATTTGCTGGAATTTGCTGTTCCTGCTCTTTGCCTCGGATCACAGAGGGGTAGTTCCATGAAGCAAAACGGACAATCAGAATAGCCAAAGCTAAGATCAAAATGGATCCTGTGATGATGACCTGATCCATAGATGCTTTGTGGTTATGTTGAATATCTGCGATAAGCAAGCGTGTAAGTGCTGTGATTGCAACATAAATCAGAAATCGTACAGGCATATGGTTGGTTTTGAAGTAAATTCCAACCATAGCGCCAAGCTCTAAGTAGATAAATAATAATAAAATATCATCAATCGTCGCATATTTTTTGACGGTTAAAATATCAATTACGGTATGAACTGCTGACCACGCGATCATACAGCCAATAATAAACAAAGCTAAATAATGGAATGCTTCAACGGCATAGTGACCAAATCTGTCAAATAAGCGTTGAATGCTTTCGAGTCTCTCTTTTGAAGTCGGCATAAAGATTAAATATTCTATAAAAATGTATAAAGATATTATGCAATTGTTGTGCAAAAATTTAATTATTGACATAAAAAGCTACCTAAACCAGATGATTTAGGCAGCTTCTAACATTACTTTACTTTGGAGTTAAGATTGATTTGTAAAATAGTCTTCACTGAAGTTCATGATGAGATCAGAACCAGCTTCAACTTTCTTAATGCGTGCCTCTAACTCAGGCAAGATACGAGTCACAAAGTATCGAGCTAAAGCAAGTTTGTTTTGATAGAAGTCACCTGACTTATCTTTAGCAGCAGCAGCAATTTTTGCAAACATGTAGCTGAAGCTGAGTAAGCCAACCGCATGTAAGTAATCTACAGCAGCAGAGTTAGGGAACTCTACATTCTCAGCTGCTTGCTCAATGATGAATTGAGTAACCGCTTCTACTTCAGTTGCTGCATCTAAAGTTGCATCTTTAATGAAGTTCAAATCTGCATCTAATGTATTTGCAAAGTCACGAATTTCAGCAATGTATTCAGCGATGAAAGCACCACCATTCTTAATCACTTTACGACCGATTAAGTCTTGTGATTGAACGCCGTTTGTCCCTTCATAAATTTGAGAAATACGAAGATCACGGATGCACTGTTCCATACCCCATTCACGAATATAACCGTGACCACCAAATACCATTTGTGCATCTAGCGTTGCTTGGAATGCTGTATCTGTTAGATAAGCTTTAGCGATAGGTGTTAAAAGCGCAACACGGTCATTGGCTTTTTTAACAGCTTCAGCATCGGTTGAGAACTTCGTAATATCGAGCTGTTGGCCTACATAAACAGCAAATGCACGTGATGCTTCATTGTTAGCACGTACGTTTAGTAACATACGACGAACGTCACCGTGAACTAAAATGCTGTCTGCAGGTTTGCTTGGTGACTGAACACCTGAAGCGCTACGACCTTGTAAACGATCAGTGGCGTATTGTGCAGCATTTTGATAAGCAAATTCAGAAGCACCTAGACCTTGGATACCCATCGATAAACGTTCATAGTTCATCATGACGAACATCGCTGCAAGACCTTCATTTTCTTTACCAACGAGGAAACCTTTAGCACCGTCAAAGTTCATGACACAAGTCGCAGACGCTTTGATCCCCATTTTGTGTTCGATTGAACCGGCACCAACTAAGTTACGTTCGCCTAAAGAACCATCTTCATTTACAAGATACTTAGGTACGATAAATAAAGAGATACCACGTGAACCAGCAGGAGCATCAGGTGTTTTTGCAAGAACTAAGTGAATGATGTTTTCAGCTAAATCGTTGTCACCACCTGTAATAAAGATTTTTGTACCTGTGATGTTGTAAGTACCATCTTCATTACGTTCAGCTTTGGTTTTAATAATTCCTAAATCTGTACCTGCATGCGGTTCAGTTAAGCACATCGTACCAGACCATTCGCCAGAGTAGATTTTAGGTAAATAAGTTTCTTTTTGCTCTTGAGATGCATAGCTGTTTAATGCCATACCTGCACCCACAGAAAGAAGCGGGTAGAGCAAGAATGATGGATTGGTTGCGAATAACATCTCATCAGCAAGAACAGTCAGCATTTTTGGCATTGCCTGACCGCCCCATTCCTCATCAGCACCTAAGCCAATCCAACCACCTTCGGCATATTGACGGAAAGCATCTTTGAAACCAGCTGGAGTGAATACTTCACCATTTTCCCAACGAGCGCCTTCTTCATCACCTGTACGGTTAAGAGGATGAGTTACATTCTGCGCAAATTTAGCCATTTCTTCTAAAATAGCTTCAGCCGTTGCCGCATCTACATGAGCAAGTTTTTCATTAGCTTGCCAAAATTGTTCTGCGTTAAATACATCATTTAAGATGAATTTCATGTCTGCTAAAGGAGCATTGTAAATTGGCATAATCGTTCCCTTCTAGGCACAGGCTCTGTGCAAAGTGATCAAATAAAACGAACAAATAAATGAATAATCTAAATTTAGCATTGATTAAACAAAAAAAGGACGGTCAAAACTGACCAGTCCTTTTTTTGTGATGAACGTTGCATCTCACTCTAATCTATGATTAGAACGCGAAGTGTTCCGCATCAAGTTCAAACAATGGCGCAACACCAGTTGAAAGTACATCTACATGCGAGCGAACACGTGGCAGGATCTTCTTGAAGTAGAAGCGAGCAGTCGCTACTTTCGCATTGTAGAAGTCAACATCAGTTGAGCCTTCAGCCAGTTTCTCCTGAGCAACAAGTGCCATACGTGCCCATAGGTAAGCAAGTGTGACATAACCAGAGAAGTACATGTAGTCAACCGCAGCTGCACCAACTTCATCAGGGTTTTGCATTGCACGCATACCGATTTGCATCGTGATATCGCCCCATTCTTTGTTTGCAGCAGCCAATGGTGCAAGGAATTCTTGCATTGCTGCGTTGTCTTTGTTCGCTTCAACAAATTTATGGATGATCTTAGTGAAGTCTTTTAACATTGCACCTTGAGTTTGCAATACTTTACGACCTAACAAGTCAAGTGCTTGAATTTCAGTTGTTCCTTCGTATATGCAAGCAATACGTGTATCACGTACAATTTGCTCCATACCGTATTCAGAAATAAATCCGTGACCACCAAATACCTGAACACCATGTTTTGCAGATTCAGAACCAGTTTCAGTTAAGAATGCTTTAGCGATTGGTGTTAACAGAGACAAGATGTTGTCAGCAAATTTACGCTCTTCTTCAGTTTCGCCTTTTTCAACGATATCTGCATACTGAGCCAATAAGTAAACAAGTGCACGACCACCTTCAGCAAATGCTTTTTGAGTTAAAAGCATATTACGAACAGCAGGGTGAACAATAATTGGATCTGCTTCTTTTTCAGGCGCTTTAGGACCTGAAAGTGCACGCATTGCTAAACGATCTTTCGCATATGCTAAAGCACCTTGGAAAGAACCTTCAGATGCAGCAAGACCTTGAACGGCTGTACCAATACGTGCAGTGTTCATGAATGTGAACATGCAGTTTAGGCCGCGGTTTTCTGGTCCGATCAAGTAACCTTTTGCTTTATCAAAGTTGATCACACAAGTTGCGTTACCATGGATACCCATTTTGTGTTCGATTGAAGCACAACGTACAGCGTTACGCTCGCCAACTGAACCATCAGCATTTACAAGGAATTTCGGTACGATGAACAGCGAAATACCTTTAGTGCCTTTAGGTGCTCCAGGTAAACGTGCAAGAACGATGTGAACGATGTTGTCAGCCATGTCATGTTCACCAGCAGAGATAAAGATTTTCTCGCCAGAAATTGCATAGCTACCATCATCATTTGGTTCTGCTTTGGTACGAATAATACCTAAGTCTGAACCTGCATGAGATTCAGTTAAGCACATTGTACCTGTCCAAACACCTGATACAAGGTTTGGCATATACGTCGCTTTTTGTTCATCAGAACCATGGTGTTCAATTGTACGAACAGCACCATGAGAAAGACCTGGGTACATACCCCAAGACCAGTTCGCTGTACCGACCATTTCAGAGATGGCAATCCCTAAAGAGTTTGGTAACGCTTGACCACCGAATTCTTCATCAGCAGATAAAGATGGGAAGCCAAGTTCGATATATTTTTGATACGCTTCTTTGAAACCAGTAGGCGTAGTGACAACACCGTCATTCCAAGTACAACCTTCACGGTCGCCTGATTGGTTGATAGGAGAAAGTTCATTCTCACAGAAATCTGCCGCTGCTTCTAAATATTGATCAACCAATTCACGGCTTACGGTGCCCTGAAATGCAGGCAGTTTTGCGTAATGTACTTCAGCATTTAATAATTCGTGCAATACGAACTGCATATCACGTAAGGGTGCTTTGTATTGTGGCATAGCGGGTTCCTCAATACTGGTCAAACCAGAGTTATAATCTTAGTCAATGATAAATGTGCCCAATTAATGGCACCATTTTGTACCCCTAATCGTGCAACAAGTTATAGTTTGGTACAAGCTATTACAGGTCATTTCTTAGTGACTGCGAAGTCAAAGATTGTCATTTTGTCTGTATAAGCACTGAGATTGTATGTGTTTTTTCTAATTTTTACTTGTACTGCTTGTTTAAAATCGTAAGCAGCTGTGTAGTGGTTATTTTGATCTGAATTAATGATGATAATGTAAGTGAGATCATCGGAATCAATATTTTCACGATTTATTATGGCGCAACTTTGCAAACTTTCATCAGGTTTTTATTTTTAGATTAATTTTTAGAAAATGAAAGTAACCAGTACTCTTGAGTAATTATTAGTTATGATTTTATAAGTGTCTCGTAAGCATTGATAAAAAAAGGCGCTGTGAAGCGCCGTAATGAAGAGGGTTAAGTAGTTGGATGCATTTGACGCTTAAATTGTGATTGATCAGGGCTGAAACGGACTTCACAAGTACCTTCGATGACACGATTATTCCATTGAATATTCACGCGTTCACCAATGCGCTTTCCTTGACATGCTTGTTCGATCTTCGCTTTTTGAGCTTGATGATGTTGACGCATTTGTTCACGTTGTTCTAAACGCTGCTCACGTTTAGCTTGCCACTCGGCACGCTGTTCAGGGCTAAGATTTTGGCGCTGCATTGTATGATGACGATGATGATCTCTATTCATATTTTGTTCAGCAGGCGTAGTGGATTGGCAAGCTGCTAAAGCTAGTGTTGAACCCAGAACTGTGCTTAAAATTGCAATCTGAGTCTTCTTCATTTTTTATCCAGTAAACTACTTGCTCATTGATGAGTTAAAGATTAGACAATAATGATGAAGAAACAATGGAGAGTTTTTTTCTGACATGTTGGTTACAATCAAAAGGTAGATCCATGTTGAGACTATATATTTGAGTATCCGTCGTATTCCTATAGCTTTACGCTTATTCCTAACCGTCTTGTTAACAACTTTGTTGATCGCCACGATTAGTTTGGGGATTTTACATTGGACGATGCAAAAGAACTTTGCTCGATATGTTGCCGATGTGGAAATGCAAAAGTTAGATCGTTTGATTGCCAATTTGGGGAATGTATATAACGTTTATCAAGATTGGGGGAATGCGATTCAGGCGCAAATTTTACAAATCGAAGGAACTGCCGCACCAGATGACTATGATCGTTTATCACAGTGGTGGTTGCGTCGTCAGTACGACATTGCTTTGCAGCAAAGATACTTTAATGAACACACTTTATTAAGCATGTCTCCAAGCTTATCGCAAAATAATCCGGAAATAAGAAATCGCCAAATTTTTAATACCGAAGAGCTGAATATCCTCAAGCAAAATCTGCCGTCGGAATATCAACCATTTGAGGGTTTAAAATTTCCATTAAGTCCAAGTCAATTTAAGTTAAAAAAAGATAGTTCTGAGCAAAAGTCTAATAAGCAAAATGATGATACTCAAAATGGAAAAAAACGTTTTGTTTCGATTCCAGATCGATTGGGATTGAGTTCTCGCTTGTCTCTTTATGATGCAAAACATCAATTTGTTGTTGGTGAACCCGCAACAGATCAAATCTCTTACCGTCCGATTATGGTAGGGCAACAAGTAGTGGGTTATTTAGGTTTAAAGCCTGTGCTTGATCAAGATGATGCCTCAAGTATTAATTTCTTTAGTAATCAGAAACGTTATTTATTCTTGGTTTATGTGCTGACTGTATTGTCGAGTTTGGTTGCAGCATTGTTGATGGCAACTTATTTTAAAAAGCCAATCCAGCGCTTATTAAAAGCGACCTCAGAATTGACCAAGGGTAACTATCAACATCAGGTAGCGGTTAAGCGTAATGATGAATTAGGCGATTTATCTAATCAGTTGAATCATTTGGCTGATATTTTGCATCAACATGAAGAGTCACGTCGTCAATGGGTTGCTGATACTTCGCATGAGTTAAAAACGCCTTTAGCTGTATTACAGGCACAAATTGAAGCGATGCAGGACGGGATTCGTAAGGCAACACCAGAGCACTTAAATGCCATGATGTTGCAAGTCTCTAGTTTGAAAAAATTAACTCAAGATTTAGCGGATTTGGCTCAAGCTGATGCTCAACAACTTAAATGTTATTTTGCTGATGTAAATCCTTGGGAGATTATTCAGCAAGAAGTTGAAAACTTTAAATCAACTTTTGAACAGCATCAGTTAGAAGTCTCACTTTCTGGCGAAGGAGCGATTCTTTCATTAGACCGAGATCGATTTAAGCAAATCATTGTTAACTTGTTCGGAAATAGTGTTCGCTATACCGAACAAGGTGGGAAAATACAGATTCATACTCAACAAAATGCTAAACAGTGGATATTGTATGTGGATGACAGCCCATTTGGTGTGAATGATGAGCAGTTAGCACGTTTAGGTGAGCGTTTCTATCGTGTTGATGATTCTCGTACTCGGAGTACGGGAGGGACGGGTTTAGGCTTGGCTTTGTCTTGTAAATTGGCACAAGCATTGGGTGGTTCACTGACATTTGAGCATTCACCATTAGGTGGTTTGCGTTGTGTTCTGACTTTTCCAAAACAAATCAAATAACTTTTTATTCCTCTATTTCTGAGGATGTGATGTATAGGATGTAGACCATGAAACATATTATGTTGGTTGAAGATGAAGTAGAGCTGGCACAGTTGGTTCGAGATTATTTAGAGGCTGCTGGTTTTGAAGTCAGCATGTTTCATGATGGTCAAGATGCTTATACTCAATTTCAGCAACGCAAACCAAGCCTGATGATTTTAGATTTGATGGTGCCACGTATGGATGGATTAACGATTTGTCGTAAAGTCCGTGAGCAATCAGATTTACCAATTATTATGGTTACTGCACGTACTGAAGAAATCGATCGTGTGTTGGGGCTGAATATGGGGGCTGATGACTATATCTGTAAGCCATTTAGTCCGAAAGAGTTAGTTGCGCGAGTTCAAGCCGTGTTACGTCGCCTAGAGCGAAAAGCTGAGCCTGAACAGAATGATTTATTCCGTATTGATAAAGCTCAGCAACGAATTTGGTATCAACAAAAAGCGCTGACGCTAACGCCAACAGAGTTCCGTTTATTAGAATTGTTTTTAGAGCATTTGGGGCAAGTATATTCACGGGCGCAATTATTAGATCATATTAACCCTGACAGTTTTGATGTGGCAGATCGTGTAATTGACAGTCATATTAAAAATCTTCGTCGTAAAATTACCGAAGCTGCCGAAACAGGTAATCGTCATGAATGGATTCAGGCCGTGTATGGGGTGGGTTATCGTTTTGAATATCCTGAATAATTTTATGCTAGCCTTATGGTCTTCATAAGGCTAGCTTTTCTTTTTTTAGAAACACACCAAGAAACACATGATTTGTGACTTATCTAAACTTACATTAATTGTATCGCCATCTTTGGAGATGGTCACAGGTTTCTCAAAAGAAGTCCCTTCTTTCACAATATAATTCCAACGAGCAATTTGGTCGTTTGAGCCGACATATTGATTCCCCACATAAACATCAGTTCGTCCAACGACTTCAGTATGGCTAACATTTTTTTCATAAGAAAAATTTGCAATGAGAATGTATTCACCAGCAGGTAAGTTGGTAAATTTAAAACGTCCTTGATCATCTAAGATACGCGTAGACATGAAATGTTTGAGAATAGATTCTGGAATATGAGTTGGCAGCTTTTGATCACGTTTAACTTTTTCATACCATGCTTTAAATTCATCTGTCATCCAGATTAAACCAACGGCTTGTGTTCCTTTGGGTGGATATTGTTTTTTTGCAAGAATTGCACCTTTGTAAAATGCTTGTCCTGTGATCGTTGAATTACCAACAGGGCGAATTTCAGCTGTTGCTTGTTTTAGTGATTTTATTTTGACCGCTTTACCCGCGAGACAATCCTGCATCGTTGTTCGTGCTTGAGCTAAACCATCATAGTCAAGTGTGTAAATCGTGGCATTGTTCAATTTTAATTGTAGGTTTTTTTCTTTATCACGCATAGATTTAAGCGTTTGCTGAATATCTCCTGTGTTAACTGCAAGCATACCTGTACTTGAACTTGGCAAAAGTTGAGCTTTTAGGGGTGTCGCAGCTAAATCTTGCTGTCGGAGTTCGACTCGCATTTCTTCTGCTGTATGTGTGGTAGGAATGTTTTTACCTTGAAATAGGATCGTTGCATGTGAAGTTTTTTTTGTAGCACCAAAAATAGAAAAACTGTTTTCAGTATCTTTAGTAGAAATAAATCGAATAGCACAGTTGAGTTTAGGCTGGTTTAAGTCTTGTTTTAGCATCCAAACGCCAAGAGGAGATCTTGAAATGATTTGTGTATCTTCATCAAACGAAGGTGCTGCATGCAGCAGACACGAACTGGAAAGTGCAAAAGCAAATAGTATTTTGGTAAGTGTGTTGAAAGGCATCTGAAAACTAATCCTAATCATGTGTAGTTTATTGTTTTAAACCCAATTCGCTATGTTTCATTTCAATCTGAATGTATATGCTAAATTCACCATGAATTCTAGTCACAAAAGCTGAGTGCTGATCCAAAATTTAAAATCACCAAATCTTGGGAAGAGATTATATTGTGTTGTTTGAATTTTATACAAATTGTACTATCTTAGGCCTAAGACTTAAAAGACTAACAACGAATTTGATTGTGAGCTTATTTTTTACATAACTTTATTGGGGTGTTTGGATGTGTAGAATTCTTTCACAAAGAGATAAATCTAATAAGAAAAATGAGGCTTTAATTTTATCCTGTGGATAACCACAGTATTATCCACAGAAAATGTGGATAGTTTGATAATGATTTTGCAGAAATAATCTACTGGTAAAGTACTTAGAGAATCAATGAACGGTCTAGTATTAAGCGTATTTTATTAATTTACAAAAGCTTATGCTGATTTTTTAAGTGCTAGGGGATATAAATCTAGATGATGAACTTATGCTGTGAATAAGCCTTGTCCAGTTTAATCATAATACTTATCTCTAACACAGCTTCAATGGGCTTGATTCAATTATGGATGAATAATTATTTGCGTGCCATTTTTAACAAGTTGCCAAATTTCATCCATATCAGCATTTGTCACTGCAATACATCCTAAAGTCCAGTCTTTACGAGGCATATAAGTGGAACTCGCAGGGAATGATGTTGCAGGAGTAGGAACAGTGCCATGAATCATCACATCACCACCAGCTGACTTTTGCCGTTGCTTTGCATAAGCGAGATCATTCGGATTTGGATAGGAGATATGCAAAGATTTATAATAAGCACTTTGAGGATTGCGCCAGTCGATTGTATAAGTGCCTTCTGGTGTTTTACCATCACCTTCAAATTGTTTATGCCCCATCGGATTGAAGCCTAAGCGGATCGGATAGCTTCGAATGACTTGATCATGGTGTTTGAGTTTCAGTTGCCGTTGTTGTTTAAAAACTTCTATTGTCGTCACAAGCTTAGTTTTATTAATCTCTTCTATTTCTTGAGCTGAAAGAGCTGGGTGAATAGGAGCTAAGTTAGGAATAAACTTTTCATATTTATAAAAAGCTAATCCTAACAAAATAACAAGTAATGCAAATCCAATAGCCAGCCCTAATTTCATACAATATCTTCTATGATGAACAACTTACTGATATCTCAGGTACATCACTTGGAAGTGGGGCAGTATCTTGTTCAGTTTCTAAGTCTAGTTGTCGTGTGTAGGGTTGATTTAGCAACTTGAATAAACGATCAACTTCACTAAAGTCTCCACGTTCCGCTTGTTCAATGGCTTTTTGAGCCATGTGATTACGCAAAATGTATTGAGGATTCACTTGTTTCATTACAGCATCTAATTCATCCGTATCCTGATGTTCTCGAATTGTTTGATACTGTTGGAGAAAGCTATCAAACTGACGGATATCTAAACAATCATCACGAAGAGCTTTATATTGCCTATCCTGAAGGCGAATAAAACTTTGCGTATAGTCCAATTGTTCTGTTTGTAATATTCGTAAGAATGCAAAACTGCAATCCAAGCTGTCTTTATGGAAATGTGGCAGTCCCATTTTTTGGCACAAGCCTTGACCATAATGCGCTAAAAAAGCTGGCTCAAACTGTTCTAAACATTTTGCCAAATCCAGTTTGAACTGTTCTTTTTGTTCAGGTTTGGCTAGTGGAATCAGATTATTTAACCACGTCCACAGATTCCAGTGTCCAATGCTTGGTTGATTCTGATAGGTATAACGCCCCTGATAATCTGAGTGGTTATTGATCCAATTCGGACGGAAACGTTCCATAAACCCATATGGACCGAAATCTAAAGTTGAACCTGTGATATTGAGATTATCAGTATTCATCACACCATGAGCAAAACCCACCAATTGCCATTTCGCGATCATGATTGCAGTACGCTCAATCACGCTTTGAGCAAATGCGAGTATTGGATTCTCTGATTGTAGGCATTCTGGATAATGCCATTCGATACATTTTTCAGTGAACTCGGTTAATAATTCAGGTGCGTATTGATTGATCCATTCAAAATGACCGAGACGAATATGACAGTCCGAAGTGCGTAATAACATCGCACCAAGCTCTAAAGTTTCACGTTGTACGCCTTGCGTAGAGGTAGTGAAACCTACCGCATGACTTGAAGCTACACCAAGTGCATTGAGTGCATGACCCGCAAGATACTCTCGAATTACCGAGCGAAGTACGGCACGACCATCACCCATACGCGAGTAGGGTGTAGAGCCAGCACCTTTTAAATGTAAATCGATCGTTTCACCATGCTTATTGAGTATTTGTCCGATCAATAATCCTCGGCCATCACCCAATTGTCCTGCCCATTGACCAAACTGATGACCCGCATAAACCATGGCTAAAGGTGGGAAGTCGCTGAAGGTTTTTTGACCGCTGCAAATTTCAACCCAGTTAGATTTATCATCTGCATTCCAAAGTAATTCATCTGCCAGAGCCTCATTAAAGTGACCTGCTTTTGCACCACGTAAAGGGCTTGGTTGTTGTTGGTGATAGAACTTAGGATTCAGTGAATTGTAACGGGGATTAAATTGCATAAAATAAGGTCAAGAGATGGGTTGAGTAATCACTATATCAAATATAGGTTTGAATAGGCGAATGCTTATAGGTATAAAAAATGGCCTCATTGAGAGACCATTTTGATTGAGTAAATTGATTACTCTGAAACAGGTGCTTTTTTGATATTTCGAACTAAAGTTTCTAAGCATTCACGGTGATGAGCAAGACGATGCTCAAGCAGTTGGAAATCAACTTTAAGCTTATGATCCATTTGATGAATCTTTTCAGCCATAGCTGCTTTTTTAGTTTGAAGTTCTTGCTCTTTCAACTTAGCCCAATCATTTAAGGTATTGGTAAATGCTTCATATTCTTGAGCAATACGTTGTTTCATCTGAGCAATATCTGTATTGACATCGTGACCATAAATCGCAAGGTCTTGTTCAGCATATTTAAACTTCATCGCAAGTTCGGCTTTTTGGATATTGAAGCTAGGAATGCGACGTAAGTTTTTGGCTAAACCAAGTTTAGAGCTTGTCCAAATTAACCATTTAGTAGGATCATATTGCCACCATTTCACGCCATTACGGTAATCGTATTGGAAGATATGGTGATAATTATGGTAACCCTCACCCCAAGTGAGAATCGCTAAAATGAAATTGTCACGTGCTGTGTTTTCGTCAGTATATGGACGTTTGCCCCACATATGACAAAGAGAGTTGATGAAGAAGGTAACGTGATGGCTAATGAATAAACGAATTAAACCACCAAGTATTAATACGCCCCAAACATCGCCAACAAGCCAACCGATTGGTAATAGAAGACCTGCATGCACTGCGATCACTAATGGAACATAATATTTATGTTGGAACATGACGAGCTTGTCATTTAACAAGTCAGGTGCATTTTTATAGTTTGGTTCAGCCGCAGGGTAGTTACGTAACATCCAACCCATATGTGCATACCAAAAACCGTTATTGATCGAATAAGGATCTTGATCGACATCATCAACGTGGCGGTGATGAGTACGATGACCTGAAGCCCAAAACAAAATACTGTTTTGAACCGCAAAAGTACCAGCAATCATCAGTAAGATTTTAAGAGGTAAAGCTGCTTCATAAGCACGGTGTGCCCATAAACGGTGATAACCAGCGGTAATACCTAAACTGCTTACAGCCAGTAAAAAGAACATGCTAATCCATGCGCCCATACTGAAGTCATGATGGTAGCTATAGATTGGAACCGTAATTAGCGCAACGATTGGTAAAAATACCAATGCAAAAATTGCAATCCAATTAATGGGTGCTTTCTTGAGTGGGGCGGAATTCATATCCGTCAGCGCTCCTAATAATCTTGTTTGCACAAGATAATAAAACTAAACGAGATAGCAAAACCAATCATGACGATATATTGCTATTTTATCACTGATATTAGCATGCCCAGATTCATAAGCACTAGTATTATTGTACAGTTGTATCGAAAGAACAGTAACAGAATTCATTTGTTAATATGGTCAATGAATTAAAAGGTGAACTAAATCAATGTCTGAGCAAATTACCGTGAAAAATATCATTTCTTATTTGAAGGCATTTTTTAACAAAAGTTTAATCATATCGACAGCTCTTGTGATTTCGGCTTGTCAAAGCCAACCACAAACGACCCAGTCTAAAACCTTGCAGCCAAAACGTGTGAATCAACTTCCAACGCTACAAGTTCGCAAGAGTACAGATGGCGTGCAAGATGTGACGTGGCAAATTACTCACATTCATAACAAAAGGGCATTATTCTTTAATCAATATCCAAATTTCGCTCTTAATTCTGCAACAAATCTGGTCTCTGGTTATACAGGGTGTAATAACCTATATGGTCGTTATACGTATAACTTTGCGCAACACAGATTAGATTTTGATGTGATGGCTGGACACAGTAGTTGTGACAAGGCTTTGGCCCAAGAAGCTGATTTAATGGACTCCATGCAGCGTGTGAAAAAGTTTCAGTTTGATGGGGCGAATTTATATTTGTTAGATGAAAAAGGTCAGCGTCTAATTCAAGCCCAACGCCAAAGATAAAGACGACATAAGTCGTCTTTTTTTACAGCTTGAGGTGTTGCAGCATGAGTTGAGGAACATCTGTAATCAACCCCTCTATACCGAGTTGTTGAAGATATTTTGCTCGATCAATGTCATTCACAGTCCAAACACTGGTTTTTAAATTCGCATGTTGGGTGAGTTTGATGATCTCATCAGTGACAAGCTGGTCTTTCCAACCTATTTGCTGACATTCATATTGTTGAGCAAGTTCAATGGCATATTCACCAATTGGGATTTCAACCAACAAACCGCGTTTATAGTGACTACGAATGTGTTGTAGGGCAGCTAAAATTTTGACATCAAAACTTGTGATCGTTGCTGAAGTCTCAAAACCTTTTAAATCTTGATGTAATTGCTCGATCAGGCGTTCGGCAGCAGCTTCATCTGCGACTGCTTTGATTTCCACTTCGATGTGGTCAAAATCTGTTAGGCATTCTAATACATGCGGCAAACTTGGGGTGTATTCTTCAAATATCCAATGCTGCCATTGATGGCGATGATCGAATTGTTGAGCTTCAGATAAATCGCAGCTTTCAACATGTTGTGCTCGACCTGTGGTACGCACAAAATCATCATCATGAATAACTACCAGTTGCCCATCTTTGAGTTGACGTACGTCAAACTCGACTGCACGTATCCCCAGTCCATGTAGATAGCGAAATCCACCTAGTGTATTTTCAGGGGCTTCACCACGTGCACCACGATGACCAATGATTCGCATTTCGACTCACCTTAGAAATAATTATGCTTGTTCAATGCTGTCATTAATGTTCTTTTGCCAGAGTACTTCGCTACCGCCTTCTGCACGTTGTAAAGCACGGGAAGCAACAAATAACCAGTCTGATAGACGATTCAATAGCTGTAAAGCCGTTGCTTGAATATTTTGATCACGACTGTGTACCGACATTAATGCACGTTCAGCACGACGACATACAGCACGTGCCTGATGTGCATAGCTACATGCCAGACTACCTGAAGGTAAAATAAACTCTTTGAGCATCGGCAGCGATTCGTTCATTTGATCAATTTCTTTTTCAAGGAATTCAATACAAATCGGTTGGAGTAAATGATAGTTTGGAATACAAACCTCACCACCTAAATCGAATAGCCAATGTTGAATAAGACTTAAGCTTTTGTCCCATTGGGCTTTGCTTTCTATTTGGCTAGCTGTGATCTGAGCACGAAGTACACCTATCGTTGCATTCAGTTCATCAACATCACCTAAGGCTGTAATACGCAAATCATCTTTAGCTACACGTGAACCATCTCCAAGCCCTGTTGTACCTGAGTCGCCAGTGCGAGTGTAGATTTTACTTAAACGATGTCCCATCAAACTGTCCTACCAATAAAAAGGGGATAATGTCGGTCAAAACATTACCCCGAAAATGGAGTTAATAAAATATTTTTAGGATATTATTGCGCGATTAATAACGGAACGTAACGCCTGCTGAAGCTAGACGACCACCGTTAACGTAGTAAACACCACCACCGTTATAAGCGGTTTTGTAGTTCACATCACCGATGTTCTCGAGATTAGTGAAGATTCTGATCATTGGCGTTGGTTGCCAATATGCATTGACATTAGTAGTTACGTAACCTGGTGTTGTGGTTGGGGTGGTTGAAGGCCAGTCGGCAAAATCTTTAGATTTAGATTTCGCAACGATAGATGCTGAAATACCGTAGATTCCATCATCCCAACCAGTGGTTAACGTTAAGCTTTGTTTCGGACGACGATTTAACTCTTTATTTGTTTCATCATCTTTGGCTTGAACATAGGCATATGTTGTATCTAAAAACAACTCATCTTGTTGCCACTTAAATGATGCTTCGCCACCTGTAAACGTTGCTTTGTTAACATTAATCAGTTTGCCTGCTTGGAAGCTAATTAAATTATCCACTTTGTTACGGTAAACCGATAACCCCAAATCAATACCATAGTTTAGCTTTTGGTCTACACCAATTTCATAAGAAAAACTTTCTTCTGGTTTTAGGTCAGGATTGGCGCCCCAAGACATCGCATACAGATCATTTGTAGTTGGCGCGCGGAATGCAGAGCCAATATTCGCATAAACACTTGTTAGTGGTAATACTTGGTATCTGATCGCACCTTGACCTACAGTATGTGTACCAAACTTATCGTTATCCTCAACACGAACACCAACTTGAGTTTCTATGCCATTTTGTTGATATTGATGCTGAAGAAAATAACCAACGGTATCGATAGATTCTCTGTATTTTACGTCTTCTCCACCCCAAAGATTTTTAGAGTACACATCACCTTTAATGTCTTTAAAGGTTGAACCCAATAAAATGTTTTGTGCAGGTGTGAATTGCCATTTGGTATAGAGTTCTGCCTCTTGAGTCGTGCTATATACGTAGTCAGGAGAATTATTTTGATTCAGGTCGTCTTTATACTGTGATAGTCGTGCATGTACAGCTAAGTTCTCTAGAATATTGGCACGCGCTTTTAGGTTAATCGCTTCATTTTTAAAGTCTTGAGAAACTAAATTGCCGTAATTGTCGTAGTCGCTGTAGCCTTCATTTTCACTATAATCAACAGAAGCAGCATAGTTTTCTTGTTCTACACCAATTTTTGCACTATAGCCTTTTTGATCAAAACTCGCTTTCTTCGAGTTTTTAGCATCAGTGACAGGCGTACCATCAGTTTCTAAACGTTGACCACGCAGTTGTGCATAAAAACCATTTTCTGCTAGGTCTGCACCAATTACAGATTTATAAGTTTTATTTTCACCGATCTCACCTGTTACAAAAGCTGAAGTTTTTTCAGGTGTTTTTGAAATGAGTTGCACTACACCGCCAATAGCATCCGCACCGTATAAAACAGATGCTGGACCTTTTAATACTTCAATTTGTTTGATGTCAGTGGTATCAATAAATGGAAGAGAAGCGGCACCAGATGTATTTGAGTTAAGGCGAACACCATCTCTTAATAATAGTGTGTGATTTGAATTAGTGCCTCGTAAAAAGATTGAGGCTGCTTGTCCGTAACCACCGCTTTGGACCATATTGATTGAGGCATCTGTTTGTAACAATTGCGGTAATGATGCAATTGGAGATTGCTCAAGAATCTTCGGTTCTATGATGTTGATACGGGCAGGGACATCACTAATTTTTTGTTCTGTACGTGTTGCTGTGACCACGATCGTATCGAGTGATGCAGTTTTATTAGTTGATACGGTTTGAGCAAAAGCAGTTGAACTTAACCCCATCGCAATAGCGATAGCCCCAGCCAAATGTGCCGGTTTTAAATGTGTAGACATGATGTCGCTCCATACATTCACCCATCGTGAATGTTAATGTGGAAGTAAACAACAAGCAGGTCTCCGGACTTCACTATATCATCACAATCGTGATGCTATTAATCATCTTCCCACATCATTCAGATGCAGTGATTTGGCTTAGAGCTGAGATTAATAATTCGGTGTTACCGTTGCGAGGGCAGTGTTGGATTTGCACCAACTTCCCTATAAGCAAAAGATTTTGCTTTAGACTTGTTGCGAGATTGAGCGCAGTATAAAGTGTTCACGTTTTTTAAACAATCGCATTTCAGACTGAACTTTGCCCCAAGCTGGTTAAATTGGATTACAATGCGGTGCAATCAAATTTTAATGCTAAAATTGGACTTATTATGCGCCAAATTCAAAGCCGAACTCGCGCCAAGATTTGTGGCATCACACGTGCACAAGATATTCAAGCCGCAATAAGTGCTGGCGCAGATGCAATTGGTTTGGTTTTTTTCCCTCCGAGTCCAAGGCATGTCACTATTGAAAATGCACAGGAACTTGCGAATCTCGTTCCTCCCTATGTGCAATTGGTGGGTTTATTTGTCAATGCAAGTGCACAAGAAATCCAAACGGTGCTTGATTCAGTTCCTTTAGATGTATTACAACTACATGGTGATGAAACCCCTGAGCAATGCCAACAAATTGCTGCGCAATGTAAGCGCCGTTGGTACAAAGCGATTCAAGTTAAGCCTGATTTAGATGTTGTGACTGAAATTCAACGTTATGAAGCTGCGGGAGCCAGTGCAGTACTTTTAGATGCATGGCATCCTCAGTTAAAAGGTGGGACGGGGCATTGTTTCGATTGGAATCAATTTCCTCAACTTGATATCCCACTGATTTTGGCAGGCGGTTTAACCCCTGAAAATGTGAGTGAAGCTATACACACTACGGCTGCTTTTGCTGTAGATGTGAGCGGAGGCGTAGAGTCCGCAAAAGGTATAAAAGACCAACAACTCATTGAAAAATTTATGCAAGGAGTCCAACGTGGATCAGCAAAATAATGTGATTGACTACACCCAGTTTCCAGATGCTCAAGGGCATTTCGGTATTCATGGTGGACGTTTTGTGTCAGAAACGCTGATGGCTGCGCTTGAAGATTTAGAAAATCTTTATAATCGTATGAAAAATGATGAAACGTTTTTGGCTGAGTTTGATCGTGATCTTGCGTACTATGTTGGTCGTCCTAGTCCTCTTTATCATGCTGAGCGATGGTCTCAGCACCTCGGCGGTGCGCAAATTTACTTAAAACGTGAAGACCTAAACCATACTGGCTCTCACAAAGTAAATAACACGATTGGTCAGGCATTATTGGCAAAACTTTCGGGCAAAAAACGAATCATTGCTGAAACAGGTGCTGGTCAACATGGTGTAGCAACCGCAACAATCGCTGCTCGCTTGGGTATGGAGTGCGTGGTGTACATGGGTGCTGAAGACGTAAAGCGTCAAGCGATGAATGTATATCGTATGCGTTTGCTTGGCGCAAAAGTTGTACCAGTGCAAAGCGGATCCAAAACTTTAAAAGATGCATTGAATGAAGCGATGCGTGATTGGGTAACCAATGTCGATACGACATATTACGTAATTGGTACAGTTGCAGGGCCACACCCATATCCACAACTTGTACGTGATTTCCAGTCGATTATTGGACGTGAAGCGCGTCGCCAAATCCTTGAGCAAGCGGGTCGTCTTCCTGATGCATTAGTTGCTTGTGTCGGTGGTGGTTCAAATGCGATGGGCTTGTTCTATCCATTCCTGAATGATCAAGATGTCAAAATGTATGGCGTTGAAGCTGCTGGTTACGGTATTGAAACAGGCAAACATTCTGCTCCATTAAATGCAGGTCATGTTGGTGTATTGCATGGTAACCGTACTTACCTCATGTCTGATGCACAAGGTCAGATCATTGAAACACACAGTATTTCCGCAGGTTTGGATTATCCTGGTGTTGGACCAGAACACAGTTTCTTGAAAGATATGAAACGCGTTGAATATGTTCCGATTATGGATGATGAAGCTCTGCAAGGTTTCCGTGATCTCACCAAAATTGAAGGAATTATTCCTGCTTTGGAAAGTTCACATGCGATGGCGTATGTCACTAAACTGGCACCAACAATGTCAAAAGATCAAATCATTATTGCGACTGTTTCAGGTCGTGGTGATAAAGATTTAATGACGGTAGCCCGTATTGATGGCGTCGAAATGGTTGAAATGTAAGTCAACCTCATGCCAAGTTTGTTTATGGTGATGTTGGGTGGTCGACATGCTAAAGCCATTACCGAAGTCCATGATGTGGTTATGGCAATCGGTGATGATGTGCAGGAGATCATTCCTCAACTGAAGCAAGCTTGGTTTGGTGAGTTGAAGGGTTTACATATTGACGCTTGGGCTCAGTTTTCTGGAGTTCAGACGCAAGGTGTAGATTATCAAATTCACTTCGCGCTTGCTGCCCCAGCAGTAGACGAGCAAAAGTTATATTTGATCAATCTCGGCGGATATTCAGCAAATCAATTTGGCGAGTTACATCGTTATCACTTGGTGGTTGCTACAAATACTACTCAAGCTAAACAGATTGCGAAGCAGTTGATTCCACCAGAGTGGGGTAAACCACATACTGACCGTGTTATTGAGGTGGATGATTGTATCCCAATCGATCATGTTGCAGGGCGTTATGTGCATTTAGTGAAAGGTCTGTTTAAGCCGATAACTTGGCAAAATACTTATCTTCCAATTGATTAAATATCATAAAAAATGGGGAGACGAAAGCTTCCCCATTTTTTTATGTGAACTACTGAATAACTTTAATACGGTTGGTTTCAGGTGCTTGAACAGGTGAATTTTGGTTGATGTATTTTTCTAATGCATCAATGTCTTGTCCACCACCTACACGATTGGTTCCTTTTGTGAGTACAGTAAAGTTATCGCCACCATCTGCAATAAAACTATTTACGGTGACTCGATAAGATTTGCTATCCATTAAAGCCTGCCCAGAAATCATAATTTGAGTAGCACGTGGGACAGCAGTTGCATCTTTTTTATAAGCATAACTCAGCTCTTTAGACGGCTGTAATATGCGCGGTCGATCAGCATTTGCCCCAGACCATTGTTGTTCTAATAGTTCACGGATTTGTTGGCCAGTCAGACTTAAAGTGACAATCGAATTACCAAAAGGTTGTACTGCAAATACGTCTCCAAAAGTGATTTGATTATTACTGTTGGTTTGAAGGTCAGCACGTACCCCACCTGGATTCATTAATGTGAAATCAGAGCCTTGATTGCTTGCAGTTAAAGCTGCTGCTTGTTGGGCATCTGCAATTAAATTACCTAAAGCGGTTTCACCACTTTCAGCTGCATTTCGATTAATGACTGTAGTCGCAGTGCCTACGATACGTGCAGAAATTGTAGTTACAGCTTGACGATATTTATCAAGAATTGCTTCGATATTTGGTGTTTTGTTAAATTTCTCATATAAGTTAGTCAAGTTAACTGTAGTCGTTCCAGACGTATATGCTTCGCTTTGAATAGGTACTTGTTGAGCATCTTTCTTGATGACATCCCCAGTTTTACCATCGAGCTCAAGTTTAATGTTGGTAATTGCTGTGCCGTATTGTCCTGCTGAGGTCAATAGAAATGGCTTTTGTGGGTTTAAGGTTGAATAGTCACAGATATAAGACTGGTGGGTGTGTCCTGAAACCACGACATCAACCGCAGTATCTAAACGATCTAATATTCCAGTCAAAGGTCCACTTAATCCTGCGCAGGTTTTCGCATTAAATTTAGTACTTGGCGCTACACCCTCATGTACCACTACAACAATTGCTTCAACCCCTTGCTTTTTTAACTCAGGTATAAGTGAATTGACAGTCTCTGCTTCATCATGAAAATCAACATCTTTGATACCTGCCGCTGAGACAATTGTTGGTGTTGCTTCTAAGGTTAAACCAATAAACGCAACAGGGATATTGCCATAGCGCTTAATTTTATATGCAGGAAATAGTGTTCTTTTGGGATCAGCTTTCAAAGAGACATTTGCTGCTAAAAAGTTAAATTTTGCACCAGCGAAATCTTTGTTAATTTGGCAAGGTTTAGTGGTGGTATATTGCTGACAACCACCATTTTGCAAACGACGTAATTCATCAGTTCCACGATCAAATTCATGATTACCAACCGCGTTAAAATCAATTTTGATTTCATTCATGGTTTCAATGGTCGGTTCATCCAAGAATAGAGATGAGGTAAGTGGAGAGGCACTAATTAAATCACCCGCAGATACTACGGCATTGTTAGGATATTGAGCACGGAGTTTATTGATTGCATCTGCAAAATAACTGACACCACCTACAGGAATTCGTACCGATTTATTCGTGTCAGTGGGGTCTTCAGCCTCAATAAAACGTTTTGGTGGTTCTAAATTACCGTGAAAATCATTGAAAGCTAAAATATTAATACTTTGATTTTGTCGTTCTGGTTGGGTTGCGGAGCTATTTTGATCATCGTTGTCGTTACATGCTGTCAGTGCTAATACTATGAATCCCAACGCGTTGACTTTTAATAATGGATGTAGAGTCATGTTTTTTGATCGAGTGGTATAAGATTGTTTTTTAAAATAAAACTTGAGTATGAATATTTGATGAAATATTAAGCTAAAATACATCTTGCTGCTCACTCGCATGAGTCTGAACTTATTTGAGTAATTTTGATGGTTCGAGATAATGCTTGAGAAATCATAGAGCTTGGACTTTATGACGGCAATAGATGCAATGACGCAATCATGGAAATCGACAATGGATTTGATACAAACAAATGGTCAACCTCGTTATGGACGATTCGAACACGTTCCATCACGTATTAATTTAGATGACTATATTTATAAAACCCCTTATGGTCAGGTATTAAAAGGTTGGCGAAAACAGCTTAAATATAAGAAGTTTAAATTCTGTGGATTACAACATGAGCATTATAGCATCGGGATTGCGATTGTTGATTTGTCATGGGCAGGGCATGCTTTTTATTATGTGTATGATCATCTCTCGCAAAAAGTCATTGAGTGGAATGCGATACAGCCTTTGGCTTTAAAAACACAACTGGACGAACAGCCTTTGTTTAGTCAAAGTTTTTTTAAAAAGTCTGCCTACCAATTTGATATGCAACATGCGAATGGTGTGCGTTATATTCAAGTGACAAAACATGGCGAAACACAGCTGAAAGCACGGATTTTTTGCGCAGGAACTGATGCTTTGAGTATGTGTTCACCGACAGGTATTAATGGATGGACGTATACACAGAAGCAAACCACTTTAGCTGTTGAAGGTTTTTTTATTAGTCCTGATCAGCAACGCATCGACTTTAATGAACAAAGCCTAGCAGCTTTAGATGATACTTGTGGTTTTCTTCGCCCAGAAACTGCTTGGTTTTGGTTGTCGTGTCAATTTAGAGATCAACAAGAGCGACGGATCGGTTTAAATCTAGCGTCAGGTGTGAACGAAAGTTTTGGCAATGAAAATGCTTTGTGGGTCAATGGTCGTCTCTATCCGCTCAATGATGTTTTATTTGAACAGCAAAACGAAACAACATGGTCAATTCGTTCTTTAGATCAACGTCTCAACCTACTTGTTGAAACAGGGTGGTGTCGTTTTGAAAATATTAATTTGCGTTTGATTGGCAGTCAGTTCAATCAATGGCAAGCGAAAGTAACAGGGACGATTGATTTGGAAGCGGTTGAACCTGTTGTTCTAAATGAACAATATGGTTTATTAGAGCAGCATTACGCGAAGTGGTAGGTTCTAAAAAAACCTCCCGTTTAAAGGGAGGTTTTTTATGGTTTATAATCCAGCCTGCCAAAAGGCTTCGCCCGCAGCAATCGGATCATTAGTTTTTGCTAAGGTATCGATCCAAACATCATATTGACGAATAATCGGATGCTGATTGGGATGAAAGTCTTCTTTGAACCAATCGCTGTATTGTTCACGTTTAGAAGTCAAAATACCTTTTCGACCAAAGAACCAAGGTAAACCTTTACGTGCTAAATCTAGGCGTTGTTTTAAATTAAAACCATCTTTTTTCAGCATGACATCGGTACGATACATCGTAAAACCAAACATCAGAACTGTAGTGAGTACTAATGCTGAGCGACGTGTGAACTCAGATACATCGCCCACTTCTTTCATGACATCAAAGGCAACATCACGGTGCTCCATTTCCTCGATCGCATGCCAAGCAAATAGCGCTCGAACAAAGGGATCAGCATCCGCAAGAGTTTCCTTTTTACTGTAGAAAGTATCTGCCATGAGCGCTGTCAAATGTTCCGCTGCGGCAGTCATCGCAATGTTGTACTGTGGCGAACGATATTTGAGTTCAAATTTAAAAATTTTCTTCAAACGATCAGTGAACTGATCAACAGGCATACCTTGCTCTTTCATGACCTCATTCATTTTGTCATGGGCAATACCGTGTTGTGCTTCTTGACGAATAAAGTCAGCCACACGTGCTTGCAAGTCAGGATCTTTGATTTTGTCACGAAACAAACGAACAGACTCGATGAAATAGCGCTCCCCATCTGGGAATGTCAGACTCAATGCATCGAACATACGAGTACGGAATGGATCACCACCAAACCAAAAGCGTGGTGCTTCATTAAGGTGAAAATCTAGTTTTGTTCTTACAATTGGATCAACTTGATAGGAAACATGTGCATTCATCTTTGCTCTTCCTTTTTCTTTTTCATGTACTCAGTATGGAAAAAGTCCGATGAAATGTTTTGACAGTTACAGCCAAGTTTTATACAAATAACGACATATCAGGATGAGATTGGCATATGTCAGTTAAAATTATAATTGGATATTTGCGATTGTTTAATCGTGTTCTTCAACAAGAGCAAGTCGATTTGTCTAAAGTTGTGGAACAAGAATTATGGTTAACATTTCAAAATTGTTTAGAACATCCTGATAAGCAAGATTTTGATGTAGAACGATATGTTGTACTTCTACAAGCAGCACAAAGTTATTTTTCGCGGCCCATTACACTTGTTTTGGCTGAACATGCTAACTTGCAAGATTTAGGGCTAATGGGATATTTGGCTTCAACCAGTTTAGACTTACAACAAGCATTGCAACTCTTACAACGATATTATTCTTTGGTCTTTAAGCAAACAAATCTGGAACAGTTGAGCGTGCAACAGTTTGCCGAGTACATCCAAATTGTTTGGGGAGCATCGTATAGTGACTATCGTGAGATGTATGAACTGAATTTGGCATTGATCTTTAAAATTGCGCAATCCATCGTACAAGATGCCCTTGTTCCACCTCAAAAAATACAGTTTGGTTATCTTCCTCATACGGCATTGTATCATTATGAAAAGTTTTATGGATGTCCTATTCATGTGCAAGCAGGGCAATATGCCATTCGATTTTCAAATCAAATTTTAAAAGCGAAAAGTATTGCAGGAGATCAACAGCTTAATCATGTGCTATCCACACAGGCACAACAATCTTTAAATAGTGTGACTTCTTCTGAGTCACAGCAACAACAATTTAGACAGAAAATACAAACTTATATCGAGCAGGGATTGGCTCAACAAGAAGAGGTCTTGCAAAGCTATGTTGCAAAGCGTTTGCATTGTTCTGAGCGAACTTTGCAACGTCAACTAAAAGCTTATCAACTTAACTTTCAGGATATTTTAGATCAATATCGTTTAGAACAAAGTAAGTTGTATTTGCAGCAAGGAAAATCCCTTTCTGAAATTGCTGAACGGCTAAATTATGCAGATCAAAGTGCATTTGGACGTGCTTTTAAACGGTGGACTGGCGTGACACCGAAGCAGTTTTTAAAGTCTCTTTAATTTTAAAATCAAAACTAAAGAGACTTTGCAAATGTTTAAGATGTTTTTAATCGTGGATAATTAAACAAGATCGCTAAAATCGCAAATACGGCAAGAATCCAGCAATAGTAAATATGTCCGATTAACTCGACTGGCGAGAGCTTTGCAATTGAGCAAGCCAAAAGCAATTGTGCACCGTAGGGAATAATGCCTTGAATCACGCAAGAAAAAATGTCTAACAGTGCTGCACTACGTTTCGGATCAACGCCATATTCTTTAGCCACTTCACGAGCCATATCGCCTGATAAAATGATCGCAACTGTATTATTCGCAACAAACAAATTGGAGAAGACTACAAGAAAACTAATGCCCAACTCCCCAGCACGCTGACGACCAAATTTAAATAGACGGGTAATACGATAAATTTTTTCGATTAACCACTGTAAACCACCTTCTTTTTGCATCAAAGCTGACAGACCCCCAAGTAACATTGATAGTAGTGCAACTTCAAACATTCCCACGAAGCCATCATAAATAGAAGAATTTAATTTCAATAAATCAAATTCAGGCTTTTCAATCAGACCGATGATTCCAGATAGCACCACTCCAGTCATTAAAACTGCAAGTACATGTAATCGGCTGAATGCTAGAAAAAAGACCGCTAGATAAGGCAAAATTAACCATAAATCATAAGTTTTTGATTGAATTGATTCCGCTTGTTGGCTGAGTAGCACATAAGCAATCAAGGTCATGATGGCAGCAGGTAAAGCAATCCAAACGTTGACTCTAAATTTATCTCGAAGTTCGACATTTTGACTTCTTGTGGCAGCAATCGTTGTATCAGAGATCATGGACAGATTGTCGCCAAACATTGCACCACCAACGACAGCTCCAATCGCATAAATTGGTAAAATGTCAGTCGCTTGAGTAAAACCAAAAGCAATCGGTGCACAAGCAGCAATAGTACCCATAGAAGTACCCATAGCAGTAGCAATAAAGGCTGAAATGATAAACAGCATGGGTAACACAAATTCAGCTGAAATCAATGACAAACCTAATTGAACTGTGGCATCAACGCTTCCAATGGCACTTGATACACTTGCAAAAGCTCCAGCCAACATGAATACCATGAACATTAAAATAAGGTTCGGATGACTTGCGCCTTGAAGAAACTCTTCGATGGCTGTGTTGAGTTTCTGTTTGTATAGCAGTAAAGCTAAAATGATGGCAGGGATTGCTGCGACTGGCGCTTTTACTTGATAAAAGGCAAATTCTGTCCCAATCATTGAATGATAGAGACCACTCCCGAGAAAGATGATCAAAAATACCAATAAAGGTAACAAAGCAAGCGCATTGCTTTGCACTTTTTCCTGAGAGTAGGCAGACATAAAAAATAAAAGAATATTTAAAAATTGCGCCTAGTATAAAGGAGCTTTGGTGATTTCTAAAATGCAGGTGGTTTTCTTGAAAATTAGGAATCTTTGATCATTGAGAATTCAGCCAAAATATAGATAAATGTGTCAGGGCTGTTGTAAGTAGCAATATTCACGTTGCAATCACGTCAAAACCTGTTCAATGAGCAAAAAATAGCGTTACAATGCAGTGTTTTTGTATGTCTACAAACAACTCCTCAATTTATATAAATCAAGGAAAGCATAATCCTATGTCACGTCTTGCCACTCGTTTTGAACAGCTTAAATCTCAGCAACGTAAAGCGCTTGTTTCTTATGTTATGGCAGGTGACCCGCATCCACAGGTAACTGTTCCATTACTTCACCAAATGGTTGAAGCTGGCGTCGACGTTATTGAGTTAGGTTTACCATTCTCAGATCCGATGGCTGATGGTCCAGTCATTGCACTAGCTGCTGAGCGTGCATTGGCAGGTGGAACCAATACACTAGATGCGTTGGATATGGTCAAAGCCTTTCGTGAAAAAGATCAAACCACACCTGTTGTTTTAATGGGATATTTGAATCCTGTTGAAGTGATTGGTTATGAAAAATTTGTTGCATATGCAAAAGATTGTGGTGTTGATGGTGTACTTCTTGTGGATCTTCCACCTGAGGAATCTAAGCAGTTTGGTGAAGTCTTAAAACAAAATGAGATGGATCAAATTTTCTTATTAGCACCAACATCAACTGATAAGCGTATTCAGCATGTGGTGAATCATGCGAGTGGTTTTGTTTACTATGTGTCATTAAAAGGTGTGACAGGTGCAGCAACATTAGATACCTCAGAAGCTGCAGCTCGTATTGCGAAAATCAAAACCATGACCAATGTACCAGTTGGTGTTGGATTTGGTATTAGCGATGCTGCATCTGCAAAAGCAATGGGTCAAGTTGCTGATGCCGTGATCGTCGGTAGTGCTTTCGTTAAATCTTTTGCGACATTGCCAGCAGATGATGCTGTGCAAGAGACGGTAAATAAAGTGAAGGAGCTTCGAGCTGCGCTCGATGAGTTAGTATGAGTCAAGAGTTAACAACAGGGAAGGTTCTTAGCCCTTCAACGCCTTGGATTGAGCGTCAAGTCCCTGGTATTCAAGTTGCTACTGAGCAGCAGACATTCAAAGCAACTTTTACTGAGCCTACGATTGAATGCCCAGAGTGTCATGCATTGGTGACACGTACAGCAATGTCTTTCAATGCTTATGTTTGTCCTCAGTGTGACGAACACTTACGTATGCGTGCTCGTGATCGCTTAAACTGGTTTTTTGATCAAGTTAATGCAGAGTTGGGACAAGAGTTTGCTGCTAAAGACCCATTAAAATTTGTGGACAGTAAACCTTATCCTGAGCGTATGCGCGAAGCTCAAGATAAAACAGGTGAAACAGAAGCTTTGGTTGTGATGCAAGGTTCACTCAAAGGTTTAGACCTAATCGCTTGTGCTTTTGAGTTTGACTTCATGGGTGGCTCAATGGGGACAGTCGTAGGTGATCGTTTTGTCCAAGCGGCTGAACGAGCAATTGAATTACGTCAACCTTTAATCTGTTTTGCTGCATCGGGTGGTGCTCGTATGCAAGAGGGTATGTTGTCTTTGATGCAAATGGCACGTACTTCAGCCGCGATTCAGCGAATGAAAGATGCACGTCTTCCGTATCTGGTTGTGTTGACACATCCTGTCTATGGTGGTGTTACCGCTTCACTCGCGATGTTAGGCGATGTACATATTGCTGAACCTAAAGCGATGATTGGATTTGCAGGTAAGCGCGTAATTGAGCAAACAGTTCGTGAAAAGTTAGAAGAACCATTCCAACGTGCTGAATATTTGCTTGATCATGGTGTGGTCGATCAAATTGTTCATCGTCATGCATTACGTGATACTGTATATAGACTTGTTGCTAAATTGATGAACTTACCTTGACACAGCAAACACCACATTCTGATGATACATTAACAACATGGCTCGATTATTGGAGCCATGTTCACGTTACGGGCATTGATTTGGGATTGGAACGCGTTATTCCAGTTGCTGAAAAGCTTGGAGTAATGAAACCCAATGCAAAAGTTTTTACGGTTGCAGGGACCAATGGCAAAGGCTCAACGACAACAACGCTTGCTGCGATTTTAAATGCGCAAGGTTATAACGTGGGGCTTTATCAATCGCCGCATATTTACCGTTTTAATGAGCGGTTAAAGTTAGCGGGGCAAGAGGTTGATGATCAAAGTCTTATCGATGCTTTCGTACTCGTAGATCAAGCACGTCGTGAGTGTGGATTAAGTTTATCTTTCTTTGAAGCAACCACTTTGGCTGCTTTTTTGATTTTTAAACAAAAGCAATGTGATGTATGGGTACTCGAAGTAGGACTCGGTGGTCGCCTAGACGTGGTCAATGTGATCGATCCTGATATTGCCGTGATTACCAATATTGGTTTGGATCATGTGGATTGGTTGGGCGATACAATTGAAAAAATCGCTTTTGAAAAAGCTGGAATTATTCGTCCGAATATTCCCGTGATTTTTGGTGGTAATCAACCTTTACCGCAAGCGATACAAGATAAAGCGCTTGAATCTAACGCTAATCTATACGCATTAAACCGAGATTATTTTTATCAATTAAATGATGACGGTCTGTCATGGTGTTTTGCTTCTTCAGGTACAACATTAAAGTTGCCGACAGGACATTTGGCAATTGAAAATATTTCAACTGCCGTTGCTGCAATCTTAGTAAGTGGTTTGCCTATTTCTCAATCCACAATTGCTCATGGTATTCAGCATGCTTCATTGCAAGGACGATTTGAAATTCGTCAAATTCAAAACAAAACCGTCATTTTTGATGCTGGGCATAACCCTCATGGTGTCGAATTTTTGTTGAACCAGTTGCGAAAATTCTTAAAATACAATAAACAGTACACAGAAGTTGTGGCTGTATTCTCAATGTTGGCAGATAAAGATATTGCATCTGTAACTGATTTACTAAAAACAACAGTAAAAAATTGGTTTATTGCTACTTTAGATGTGCCTCGAGCTGCGCCAATGCAACAGATAAATGAAGCATTGGCAGGTCAACAGGTGCACGAATTTAGCAGTATCCAGCAAGCGTTTGAAATCGTGTTGAAACAATGTAATAACAATCAACTGATTTTAGTCTGTGGTTCGTTTCATACTTTAGAAGCGGTCTGGGAGTATTTAGAAGAATGTCAATGAATAACAAACAACGTTGGATGGGCGGCGTTGTTCTACTTGGAGGAGGTGTTTTATTGGCAGCCTTACTTCTCAAGGGCAATGAAGAAATAGAGCAAGACAAAGCACAAGCAACAATCTCTCATCCGATTCCCAAAACTCAATCAAACTCAAATACCGCACAACCTTTACAAGATGGTGAAATGGTTTCACTCCAACCACTTGCTGTGGATGTAGAAACTGAAAAGCGATTACTCGAAGAGCAGCGCCTCGCTCGTGAAAAAGCTGTTGCAGAGCAAGAAGCCAGAGCCGCTGAGTTCTTGAAAATGCAACAAGAAGCTGAAGCTGCTGCTGCGCGTAAAGCTGCTGAAGAATATGCAGCTTTAAATGCACGCCGTAGTTCAGAGCAAGAAAGTTCAGATAATATTCCTCCTGAACTTGCAGAAGATGACAAAGCAAAAGCTCAGCGTCTTGCTGAGGAAAAGCGAAAGTTAGATGAAAAAAAGAAAGCTGAACAACAAAAGCAAGATCAACTTAAGTCAGATGCTGAAAAGAAGTTAGCGGAAGAGAAACGTAAAGCTGAAGCTGAGAAAAAAGCAGCGGAAGAGAAACGTAAGGCTGAAGCAGATAAAAAAGCTGCTGAAGAAAAACGCAAAGCGGAAGCTGAGAAAAAGGCAGCAGAAGACAAGCGTAAAGCTGAAGCTGACAAAAAAGCGGCTGATGATAAAAAACGTAAAGCTGAAGAAGACGCCAAAAAGAAAGCTGAGGCTGAAAAAGCACGCGATCTTATGGAAAATGGCGATAAGAAGTGGATGGTTCAAGTGGCATTGGCTGCAAACCAAGCAAATGCAGATGCTGTCGTATCCAAGCTACGTGCTAAAGGCTATAAAGTCACAACCAGTTCTACCTCGAAAGGTATTCGTATTATGGTTGGACCTGCCAAAGATCGCGATGTTGCTGATGCAACTCGGAAAAAGATTTCTTCTGATGAAAGTCTGAATATGAAATCAGCTTGGGTAATTGACTGGGTTCCACTAGATCAAAGATAAAAAGTTGTTTAAGTAAGCTAAGTATCTTTGAAGTTGAGCTGATTGTGCGTTTTTCATCGAATAGGAGATGAAGTAATGGAACAAACGGATTTAAAGATACTTGAAAAATTTAGTTTTTCGCCAGACTCAGCAATTGGAGCATTGTCTGGCGTTGCTTACTTAGGCGACTACTTATATTTCGTTGGGGATGATGTTCGTTACTTATTAAAAACTAGCCTAAAAAATAAAATTACTGCAACAACAACTTTTGAAAAAGTCCCTTTATTGGAGTCATCTGAGCAAGAAGCTCTCACCGTATTAAGCAAAGCAGAAAAGCCTGATTATGAAGCATTAAGTTGTATCATTTTTAATGAACAACTTCATTTATTGGTTATGGGCTCAGGTTCGACTGAAAAGAGAAAGCAAGCTCTGTTGTATAATCCATCTAATCATCAAGTTCAGACTTTGCTCGATAAGTTGGATTATGATTATTTGCAGCACTGCGTTGCACTCACAGGCGGAGCAGATTTAAATATAGAAGCAGTATGCTCAGATAATCATCATCTTTATATCTTCCAACGTGGCAACATTAATCACTTTCATGGTGTTTTAGTATTTGATCTAGAAAAAATTCAAGCACATAAATCTTTAGAAAATGCTCTTATACGTTCATTTAATCTCACATTGCCTGAGATTAATGGTTCAGTAAGCGGTATTTCAGATGCTTATTTTCTTGTAGATAAGAATTTGATCGTTGCAACTGCAGCTGTCGAGCAAACCTTAAATACCTACGATGATGGTGCAGTGTTAGGAAGTTATATTTTAGTGCTCTCACCGAAAGGGGAAGTGCTAGATTCCTTTTTGATCCAAGATGCTGAGGGAAACTCTTTAGCTATTAAGGTTGAAGGAATAACTTGGCTTGAGTCAAATGCTGATGGAGAGGTCTTCTTATTAGTCACCGATAGTGATGGCGGTCTTTCCGAAGTGATCACGGTTTTGCTCAAGAATTCGGTTTTTAGCAAACTAGATACTTAGAGATTAGGTTTTATTGGTGATCTCACAATCTGAAAAAAGATGTATTTCTAGAGTCTTAATTATTCTAATAATAGTGAGAGGTTTTTTGCCAAGAAAATCCACCTCTCAAGTGAGTTTTTAAGTTTTAACTTGAAGGGTTGGATAATTGCTGCTGAATCCATTGTACATTTTCTGAGGTAAATAGATTTTCAATGTTTTTCCAAATGATATGGTAGCCATATCCTCCTTGTTTCATTTCTTGGACTGCATTTTCAATTGACCAATTTTCAAAAATAATACGATACATCGCAATGGTTGCACCTGTTCGATCTGATCCGTGATAACAATGAACAAGGACTTTTTGATTATTGTTTTTTGCAATCTGAATAGCTTGCATCGCTTGAAGTAAGTCTTGGCGATTAATTGCCCATGTTTGAATTGGTATATGTACTAAATTTAGCGATTGATTTTGGAGAACTTTTGCATCTTCATTTCGAGCTCTTAAATTGATCACCGTTTCAATCTGATATTTTTTTAGTAAAGGTATTAACTCAGAATTGGGTTGTTCACTGCGATAAACATCCTGACTGATCTGATAAAAATTATGCGTATCCGAGATTAAAGCCCCCCAATTTTGAGGGCGTTGAGATTGCTCTATACTCGGATGTGTCATACATCCATGTAGACTTAATGTTGAAACAACAAAAACAGTAATAAATATTCTTTTCATTTTATTGATAGCGATTAAATTCATAAGGGTCGTGGGCACAAATTAACTCAATGTTGGGTTCATGTTGAGCGAGATATTGTAACTGTTTAAGGTTTTGCAAACGTAGTTGGTTATCTTCAGCCAATAATCGTTCAGTGAAATCTAAAGCTCTGAGCTTGTTTTTTGGGTTTAGCTCAAGATGAGTGTAATAGGCATCGCCACAGTACAACATCCAGCCATCGGCCTTTTTAATCGCAATTCCACAGTGCCCAGCGGTATGTCCAATTAAGGGAATCATTAAAATTTCATCGTGAAATAACGGAAGCCCTTTAACTTTTTGCAAGTTAAACCATGGCTCGCCATCATTATGTTCAGCAAAGTTCCAATAGCGATGCTGTTTAAACTGTTCAGTCTTATAACGAAGTTTGCCTTTGGTTGTAAGTGATTGAGTGGCATTAAATTCCGCTGCTAAGAGATGCACTGTTGCATTTGGAAAATCAGAAATTCCACCAGCATGATCAAAATCTAGATGGGTCACAAAAATATGTTTTACATCACTCGGGTTAAAACCAAGTCGCTGTATCTGCTGAATGGCAGTTAGTTTTAGGTTGGGTACAATTGAGCCAAATTGTTTAAGTAAATTCCCTAAACGCTGTTCAGTATGCAGATAGTCTTGAAGTCCTAAGCCTGTATCAATTAAGACTAGACCGCGATCAGTTTCAATGAGGAGACAATGACAGACTAGATGTGCTTTCCAACCTTTTTGACCAAACAGCGGGGCGCAAACTGGACAGAAACTTCCACAGTGCAAATGATGAATGTTATAAATCATAGCGTTCTTATTTTATTAAAGTTTAAGAATTCTCTTATAACGTATCAAATAAGAAAACTAAAATGAAATTTTATAAGCTTAAAAAAATGCCTATCGATATGATAGGCGCTGGAGTTTGAAAATAAAATTTTGTTTTAATAAGTGGTTTGGTATGGTGCGTTGAATATTTTTATACGATGTATCTCATCAGTCTTGCACTTCGCTCAAAACCTTGAATTAGCTTCAATCTTACTCAGGCTGAGGCGTGAGACGTAAATAAGGTTTTACAGCAGTGTAACCCTTTGGAAAACGTTGTTTAATTTCCTCCTCATCTTTGAGTGATGGGACAATAACAACATCTTCACCGTGCTGCCAGTTTGCTGGAGTCGCCACTTTGTGATGATCTGTCAACTGTAATGAGTCAATTACACGTAATACCTCATTAAAGTTTCGACCAGTTGATGCAGGATAGGTAATAATCAAACGAACCTTTTTATTGGGATCAATAATAACCAATGAGCGCACGGTTAGAGTTTCACTGGCATTAGGATGGATAAAATCATACAGCTCTGAAACTTTACGATCTTTGTCTGCAATAATCGGGAAATTCACCGTTGTGTTTTGAGTTTCATTGATATCCTGAATCCAGCTTTTATGTGATTCCACATCATCCACAGATAAAGCGATTGCTTTTACGCCTCGTTTTGTGAATTCATCTTTGAGCTTTGCGGTGAACCCCAGTTCTGTCGTACAAACAGGTGTAAAATCAGCAGGATGTGAAAATAAAATCCCCCAGTGGTTACCTAGAAACTCATAAAAATCAATTTTTCCTTCGCTCGATTCTTGTTGGAAATTTGGAGCAATATCACCTAAACGTAATGTCATACTTCGTCCTCAGAACATTTCTAATCTTATGTATGTTGGATTAATATGCGCCAGAAGGCATAGAAGTAAAAATATTGTTTTTTGATTTTTTTATGAGTTTAAAAGATATAGAGCTGGGTTTGGTTGGAAAATTGATCGGAAATTCACATTTTAGTCGATGTAACTTATAGTCAAATTTGCTACATTAACTGACTTTGGTTGCTTGTGGTCAGAATTGCCTCGCAGATTTTTTTACCTGTTTGGATGCAAAGCCCTTGTAGTTCTTATTTCTGACTCCATAATAACAGCTAAGAAAAAATTACCTATTTAAACAAACAGGATTAGAGAGTTTATTCATGTTGGCAAGTCTGATCGGAGGTATCTTCGGTACTAAAAATGAGCGTGAGCTCAAACGCATGCGTAAAATTGTTGAACAAATCAATGCGCTTGAACCGACGATATCTGCTCTTAACGATGCAGACCTTTCTGCAAAAACTCAAGAATTCAAAGAAAGATTTAAAAACGGTGAAAGCCTAAATAAATTATTACCTGAAGCATTTGCAGTTTGTCGTGAAGCTGCAAAACGCGTGATGGGAATGCGTCACTATGATGTTCAGTTGATTGGTGGTATCACACTGCACGAAGGCAAAATTGCTGAGATGCGTACAGGTGAAGGTAAAACCCTGATGGGTACTTTAGCGTGTTACCTCAATGCATTGAGTGGTCAGGGTGTGCATGTCATCACAGTCAATGACTATCTTGCACAACGTGATGCTGAACTCAACCGCCCATTATTTGAGTTTTTAGGTTTAAGCATCGGTGTGATTTATTCGATGCAAATGCCTGCTGAGAAAGCACAAGCTTATTTAGCAGACATTACTTACGGTACGAACAACGAATTTGGCTTTGATTATCTTCGTGACAATATGGTGTTTTCTCTACAAGAGAAAAAACAACGTGGTTTAAGTTATGCGATCATCGATGAAGTAGACTCGATCTTAATTGATGAAGCACGTACACCATTGATTATTTCAGGTCAAAGTGAAGATTCATCGCATTTATATCAGTTAATCAATAGCATTCCTCCAACATTAAAACCTCAGAAAGAAGAAAAAGTGGCTGATGGCGGACACTTCTGGGTTGATGAGAAACAACGCTCAGTTGAAATGACTGAGGTTGGTTACGAGACTGTTGAGCAAGAGTTAATCCGTATGGGATTACTTGCTGAGGGTGAAAGTCTTTATTCTGCTGCGAACCTAAATCTGGTTCACCATGTCACTGCTGCGATTCGTGCGCATTATCTATACCAAAAGAACGTTCACTACATTATTGGCATTAATCCTCAGACTCAAAAAGAAGAAGTGATTATTGTTGATGAAAGTACGGGTCGTACGATGCCTGGTCGTCGTTGGTCTGAAGGTTTACACCAAGCGGTTGAAGCCAAAGAAAATATGGAAATTCAGCCTGAAAACCAAACTTTGGCAACCACAACGTTCCAGAACTATTTCCGTTTGTATAAAAAGCTTTCAGGCATGACAGGTACAGCTGATACTGAAGCTGCTGAAATGAAAGAAATCTACGGTTTAGATGTTGTTATTATCCCAACTCACCGTCCGATGGTGCGTAAGGATCACAACGACTTAATTTATTTAAATCGTAACGGTAAATACAACGCAATTATCGAAGAAATTACCAATATTCGTAAGCAGGGTGTTGCGCCGATTTTGATTGGTACTGCAACGATTGAGGCGAGTGAAATTTTATCTGCAAAGTTATTACAAGCAGGTATTCAACACGAAGTCCTCAATGCAAAACAACATGAGCGTGAGGCGGACATTATTGCTCAAGCAGGTAGTCCAAACGCCGTAACGATTGCAACAAACATGGCAGGTCGTGGTACGGATATTTTGCTTGGTGGTAACTGGAAAGCCAAACTCGCAAAAATTGAAAATCCTACGCCAGAAGACGAAGCTCGTTTACAAGCGCAGTGGGAAAAAGATCACGAAGATGTATTGAACTCAGGTGGTTTGCATATCATCGGTTCAGAGCGCCATGAATCACGTCGTATTGATAACCAGCTACGTGGTCGTGCGGGTCGTCAGGGTGACCCTGGTGTTTCTCGCTTCTACTTATCGCTTGAAGATGATTTGATGCGTATCTTTGCGGGTGATCGTGTTGTTGCCATGATGCGTGCAATGGGCTTACAGGAAAATGAAGCCATTGAACATAAAATGGTGAGTCGTTCTATTGAAAATGCACAGCGTAAAGTTGAAGCCCGTAACTTTGATATTCGTAAAAACTTATTGAAGTATGATGATGTAAATAATGAACAACGTAAAATTATTTACTCACAACGTGATGAGATTTTGGCAGAAAGTACATTACAAGATTATATCGAAGAGATGCATAAAGAGGTGATGAAAGGCGTTATCGCGAACTTCATTCCACCTGAATCAATCCATGACCAATGGGATATTCCTGGTCTAGAAACCGCTTTACGTACGGATTTAGGTATCGAGCTTCCTGTACAGCAGTGGTTAGATCAAGATCGCCGCTTGGATGAGGAAGGTCTGATTGCACGTATTTCTGATGAAGTGATTTCACGTTATCGTCAACGCCGTAATCAAATGGGTGATGAATCTGCTGCGATGTTAGAGCGTCACTTTATGCTGAACTCTTTAGATCGCCATTGGAAGGATCATTTAGCTGCGATGGATTATTTACGTCAGGGTATCCACTTGCGTGGCTATGCTCAGAAAAATCCAGAGCAGGAATATAAGAAAGAAGCATTTAATTTGTTTGTGAACATGTTGGGTATTATCAAATCAGACGTTGTGACTGATTTATCTCGTGTTCATGTACCAACAGCAGAAGAATTGGCTGAGCTTGAAGCACAACAACAACGTCAAGCTGAATCAATGCGTTTATCATTTGAACATGATGATGTAGATGGTTTAACGGGTGAAGTGACTGCATCTGAAGAGCCTGAATATACAGTGAATAATGCTCCATTCCCAGTTCCAGAAAGCCGCAATGCACCGTGTCCTTGTGGTTCGGGATTAAAATACAAACAGTGTCACGGTAAAATTTAAACTTCGATATCGTTTGATAAAAAAAGCAGGGTTAATCCCTGCTTTTTTTACGAGAAGTAACTTGAGTCGTTAAGTGCTTTATAGTTTCATTATTCAATAGAATGACTTTGACTGAATTCGCATGAAACGCGGGAAGACAATGAAAAAACCATTACAACTTTTAATTTTAGCGAGTGTTGCGGTATCAAGTGTAGGCTTTGCTAATGAAGCACCACAAGCAACGACCACAACCACAGTCGACAAAGTACTTGCAGCAAAGGGCCCGACGACAGCTGAAGCTCAAGTTAAACGTGAAGTGACCACAGTAATCAGCCCTCGTACAGGGATTCGATATACACTTGGAGATACAGGGAATCGCCCAATTGTTTTGCAAACAGCGGCTATCGCACCTGCTAACTCTGCCAATATCAATCGTATCGTAGCTGCTAACCCGGCATTATCTGCAAAGAGTCAGGAAAAGGCGAAGATCGCACTCATCGGTGAAGCCGCAGTACAAGCTGCTGATGCAGCCGCTGCTCAAACAGCAAGTGCTCAAGCACCACAAGCTACCAATCAATAAAAGTTTCAACAAAAAAGGAGATGCATCTGCATCTCCTTTTTTTTACAGCTAATTAAAGAAAGCTAGGTAATAAAATCAGACCAATAATGATTGCAAACATCAGCCATTTTGCAAGATAGTAAACTTTACGATTACGTTGTTTTAAACCACGACCATAATGATGTACGGCATAGCCATACTTGAAAATTCGATTGATAAAACCTGTTTTATCTTGATCATCATTCGGTGAACTTGCAGCTGACATAACATTCCGACCAAACCAATGATTGATCTTCTGAGCCCAGCCCCATTTCATTGGACGCTCGATGTCACAGAATAAAATAATACGGGTCTGATCCGTTTTATTTTCAGCCCAATGTACAAAAGTCTCATCAAAAACGGTTGCTTCACCATCGCGCCAGCTATAGCGTTCTTGATCAACTTCAATAAAACAGTCATCGCTGTTAGGTGTTACTAAACCTAAATGATAACGAACTGAACCCGCATAAGGATCACGATGTTTACCTAAATAACTTCCAGATGGAAGTTCAGTAAACATTGCTGCTTTTACTGAAGGAATACTTTCTAACAAGGCAACTGTCTTAGGGCAAAGTTGTTGAGCTGATGGATGGCTAGCTTGATACCATTTTAAATAAAAACGTTTCCAACCACGTTTGAAGAAGGTGTTAAAACCAGCATCATTATTCTTTTCAGCTGCTTTAATTTGATTTTGTAGCTGGATTGCTTCTTCACGGATTACTTGCCAATTGTCCTGTAATGGTTTGAGCTCAGGAAACTGCGCCACATCAAAGAATGGTTGGTTCGGTAATTTGGAGAAACCAGTCATAAACATATTAACTGGTGCTAGAAATGTCGAATGGTCGAATAATTGTCGAGATGCTTTTAATCGTTCTTTGCCACGATAATAAGTGTATAAAAAACTGACCAAAAATACGGCAACGATAATCACTGCGTACATGAGCACAATCATCTAAAAAAAGGGAGTCGCGTATTTTAGCACAAAAAATATTAGCGGGAGAGATGTTGTAGCGATTGCAAACAGGTGAGTAGAGTTGCCTGATAAATGGTTTGAGTGAACCTCTCATGACGTTCACTCAATAAGAACATATAGATTAGACTTGGTTATTTACATCATCGTGTTTGGTTTCACGGATGAACAAAAACGCGATTAATGAAAGAATTGACGCTAAACTCAAATACATTCCTACAGCACCTAAACCATAGCTTTCAGCAAGTTTGGTTGCAATATAAGGAGCAAAGGATGCACCAAATATACCTGCCAAGTTGAAAGTTAATGCTGAACCTGTATAACGGACTGATGTTGGAAAAATCTCAGAAAGTACAGTTCCAATCGGTCCGTAAGTGAGTCCCATGATTGATAGACCAATACATAAAAATAGGAACACAAGTAATGGGCTACCTGACCCTAAAAGCGGCGCAAAACAAAGTCCAAATAAGGCTGATAAGATACAGATAGCAACCGATGTATTTTTACGTCCAAACTTTTCAGCAAGAATCGCTGAAACAGGAATGAAGGCTGCAAAGCAAAGTGTTGCGATCAATTGTAATTCAAGGAAATCACCGCGAGCATATCCCAGTTTTGTTGTACCCCAGTTGAGTGCAAAAACAGTTGTGAGATAGAACACGACAAAAGTACAAATCGCAGCAACAGTACCCAAGACCAACATTGGGAAATGTTTCGTCATAACCTCTTTGAATGGGACATTAACTTCTTTTTGTTTGTCTAAAACTTTTTGAAATGCAGGAGTCTCATGCAATTTCAGACGGATATAGAGACCAACCAGAACTAACACCGCACTTGAGACGAATGGAATACGCCAGCCCCAAGTCATGAAATCTTGTTCTGACATAAAAGCATTCAATAATAGGAAAGAACCTGTTGCGAGGATAAAACCAATCGGGGCACCCAGTTGAGGGAACATGCCATACCATGCACGTTTGCCTTCAGGTGCATTTTCAGTCGCCAGTAGAACAGCACCACTCCATTCACCACCAAGACCGAGACCTTGACCTAAACGGCATAAAGCTAATAGTAAAGGAGCTGCAAGACCAATTTGTGCATAGGTTGGCAGTAAACCGATACAAACGGTTGATATCCCCATAGTGAGTAAAGCTGCGACTAAAGTTGCTTTACGTCCAATTCGATCTCCCAAATGTCCAAAAATTGTGGCTCCGATCGGGCGAGCAATAAAGGCAATTGCAAAAGTTGCGAGGGATTTTAGTACAGCGGCACCATCACTACTTTCTGGGAAAAATAAATGAGGAAAAATTAAAACGGCTGCAGTTGCGTAGATATAGAAGTCAAAAAACTCAATCGTGGTACCCACGAGACTGGCAAATAATACCCTTGTTTTTGAATTGCTTGCCACTTCGGGGGTGACAGTCGTAGTGCTAGACGACATACGAGACCTTATTTTATTTGATCAAGACACAGAAATATGGACTTGAGAATTTCTTGAATGCAAAGTCTACTCATGAAACTAGTGTCATTTCTTTTGGCCTGTCGACAGGAGTTAAAGTACATAACAGTAGATTGCAAGAAAGTGTAAACCTGCCCCGATTAGCACAAATACATGCCAAATTGCGTGGGTATATCTTACCTTTTTTAAAGCATAAAACAATGTGCCGACAGTATAAGCAAGCCCACCCGCAATCAATAACTGGATTACTTCTTTTGATAGATAACGTTGCATATCATCCATAACCAACACGGCTAACCACCCCATGATGATATAGGCAGCTAAAGATACTTTTTGAAAACGATGAATCAGGATCAGTTTAAATACGGTACCAATCAAGGCGATGATCCATAGTGCAATTAATAAATAATGTGCTTTCGCTGTCGGGATTGCGATACTTAGAAAGGGGGTATATGTTCCTGCAATCAGATAATAAATCGCAGTATGGTCAAGTTTTTTATACCAGTAGCGTTTCATTCCATCCTGAGAGAAATGGTAAAGCATAGAACTGCTGAGGAGTAATACAAGACTGAACCCATATACCCATAAACTCATCCATTGTCCGAAAGGTAGTCCATATCCTTTGATAATTAGAAACACCGATGCAATTAGCGCCAGAACTGCACCAATCCCGTGACTATAGGCATTAATTAATTCTTCTTTGGGATCATAATTGGTTAGAAAATTAGCGTTCATTGAGCTTCTAATAGTATAAAAATACAACTGTATCGTAATGCAATTTCCCTTTTAAAGTAAGACGCTATAAAATTTAGTTTCTATTTGTCAGGTTTTCACTATGTTTGCGCCCAAATTTTCCTTTGAACAAGAACAGCAATTTTTCTTGGAGATTCAGCAATCTATTGAAAACAATAGTTTTGATCGATTGATCTTGAGTCAATACAAGGGCGAAATGACAGATTTAGAAAAAATGACTTTTCGCATTATTGAACTGCAAAATCAAAGTATGCTGTCCTGTTTATATCATTATAAAACGCAAGATATTACTAAGAATTATCCGATTGAAGAGGGATTAGAGAAAATAGCCGAGCTGTTGGCTCAGTCGAAACAAGCTAATCTATTTACAATGCATCAAGATATTCAACTGAAAAAAAACAAAAAGAAAGCCATGTTGAATGCACAGAAAAAGCAAATCAGTGTAAACCAAGTTCAACAGCATCACGATCGTGAAAAACATCGATTTGTTCAGCAACAAAGTCCATTTCTTAAACATCTTGGAATTACCGATGAAAAGGCACAACTCATTCCAAGTATGGCGCGCAAGTGGAAACAGATTAATAAGTTTATTGAAATTTTTTCAAATGCTTATGAGCAAATTGATGCTTCTCAACAAGAACTTAATATTGTTGATTTTGGTTCAGGAAAAGGGTACTTAACTTTTGCTTTGTATGATTATTTATTAAAGCAAAATAAAACTCCGTTAATCACAGGTGTTGAACTGCGTTCGAATCTTGTACAGTTTTGCCAAAAAGTTGCAGATGATGTTGGCTTTAATCATCTTGATTTCTTTGAAGGTGACGTGCGGAGCTATGCCCCAGAAAAGCTAGATGTCATGATTGCACTACATGCTTGTGATGTAGCAACCGACTTTGCAATTCATACAGGAATTCGTCTGAATGCTTCAATGATCATGTGTGCGCCATGCTGCCATAAAGAGCTGCGACCTCAATTAAAAAGCCCAGAGGTTTTACAACCGATGCTTCAGTTTGGCATTCATGCAGGGCAGCAGGCAGAAATGCTGACAGATACATTACGTGCTTTGTTGCTTAAGGCTTACGGCTATGAAACAAAAGTTTTTGAATTCGTTTCACTGGAACATACCAGTAAAAATAAGATGATTTTAGCGACCAAGCGTAAAGATGTTCAGCAGCCTGATCCGAAAATTATGCAGCAAATTCAAGCCTTAAAACAGATGTATGGTATCCAAAAACAAAGCTTGGAATTGCTGTTACAAGATCAAATGCCGATCGAAAATTTAGGTTGTAAGTGCTAATTAAGCTGAGATCGAGATGTTTATAGTCCAAAGTGGTCACTGGGATAAGTTAGAGCAAGACGCAAAGTTCATTCGAAAACAAGTTTTTATAATTGAGCAGAACATTCCTGAAGAAGAGGAGTGGGATGATCAAGACATGATTTCAGATCATTTTGTTGTCTATGATCAAGATCAACCAATTGCGACTGCGCGTTTATTACAAAACAATAGTGTAGGGCGTGTGGCTGTACTCAAAGCTTATCGCGGACAAGGAATTGGACGTATGATTATGTTAGAGATTATTCAGCTTGCACATCAACAAGATCGAACATTTCTTCAATTATCCTCACAAGTTCACGCCATTTCATTCTATGAAAAATTAGGATTTTCGATACAAGGGGATGCATACGATGAGTGTGGAATTCCTCATATAAAAATGCAGTTGGTGATTGAAACTAAAAAACACTGAAACGAAGATTTAGATCATAACTTGCTCGATCGATGCTCAGATCGAGCAAGTTATATTTCTTTATTGATGTTGCTGATGTTGGGTTTCAACCTCTGAGCTTGCTTGAGCATTTTCTTGAGCGATTGCTTTTTGTTGTTCTGCTGCTCGCTGTGCTCCAGGCATATAATCTGGTTCATTGCTCATAGCTAAGTAGAAGAAACTGAGAAAAATTGTACTAAGTACCCCAACGATAATGACAAATTTCCAACCTAATACGGTTTCACTTGAATCGTTGTGAGAGTTTGAGCGATTACTCATAAAAAATTCCAAAAATAAAATAAATAAAAAACTTGCTAGAACAACATCATTTAATCAATTTGATAAAAAGCCTAAACATTATATGGTTTTATAGTTTGTTTTGGGCTATCTGATGATTTGTATTATTGATTGAAACTTGAAAGTTGATTCGCAAAAGAGAATAGTCTGAAATTAATATTTAGGGCTAAATCTAAGCGATTATTTAGAATTAGATATGATTTACATAAGTTTCCAAGTCTTCAATATTATAGTATTCAAAGACTTGGAATAAGCGTGATGATTATAGGGCGTTCCAATCTTCAATAGCTTTGAAGCCTGTTTCTAGACCAATATCATAACTATAACGAATCTTGGCTTTATTCTTGGTGAGTCGACCCGCCATATGTTTTAAGTCGGGTGGGCAAACCTCCAATATTTTTTGTTCAGATGCTGTTCTAACAAATTCAACAGATTCATTATAGCGTTGCGTTCTTGCTAATAAACTTTTGGCAAAACCATGTCGTTGCTTGAATGCATACCTTGCAAGTAGTTGATCACCTTTACTACTGGCTTTGTAGTAATTTTTGGGGCGAGTTCTCAGTACCATGAGTTTAGATACATTGGTTTGTTTCGCCGTCCAAAGTACGGGGAGAGCATCTGCGACTCCGCCATCAAAGTAGGGTTCACCAAAAACTTCTACTGCTTGACGGGTAAGCACAGGAATAGAACTTGATGCACGTAATCCATCGAGAATGTTGTCTTTGGAGGCTTTGATATATGTTGCATCTCCTGAAATAGCATGGGTCAATACCATGTAGAACTCAGGATGATTGGCAAATAATTGAGTTTGATTGAGTGGATTTTCTTTTTCAACCACTTCCCACATCCATTTCAAATCAAGTAAGTCACCACCTTTGAAGAAGCGTCCATAATGAATGAATTCGGATCGAAGAGAATGATCTAAATAGATTTGTAGGGTGCGACCTTGTTGAGCTGCGAGGTAATTAGCGACATTGGTAGAACCAGATGAAACACCAACACAAAGATCAAATGGATTAAATTGTTGCAGTAAAAATGCATCTAAGACACCGCTGGTAAATGCGCCGCGCATTCCACCACCTTCAACGACCAGTGCTTGACGATTTTGTTGAAGCATTCAATATCTCGAATAGGATGATAAATCCCTGTTTAACACGGATTTATCATCTTCGACAAGAATACTTTAGTGATTGTGTTGCTGATCCTCGCTATGTTGAGCTTCGCCATTTGCTGGAGATTGTGACATTTCAGCTGCTGCCGCTGCTTTTTTTTGATTCATTGGCATATAGTCAGGCTCATTATTTATGGCTAAATAAAAAATCACCATAAAGATAAAGCTTAAAATGCAAGTGATGATCAGTGCTTTCCAACCCCACGGCGAGGTTTCAGGACATAATTTCTCAGACATAAGACAAATTTCCAAAGGACAAAAAGTAAAGCAGAATTGGTATATTTATAGCACAATTTGTGATGGATTAGACGTAATTCGGTTTTATATCAATAAATACAAAAAAGCTCATATCAGTTAAAGAAACTGATATGAGCGTAAAGTGAAGAGAGTGAAAAAATTATTGAATCATTTCTTTCTTCTGCGCTTTGTTTTTTAACAATTGTGGTGGATTGAAACGTTCACCATATTTAGCAGCCAATTCTTCTGAACGTTGTAGTGATTTTTCAATCCCATTTTGATTTAGGAATTGAATTGCACCACCAGTCCATGGAGCAAAACCGATTCCAAAAATTGAACCGACATTGGCGTCAATTACTGATTCTAGAACACCTTCTTCATAGCAGCGTAAGGTATCGAGTGCTTGAACAAACAAGAAGCGATCAATCATATCTTGTTCAGAAATATCATTCGCTTTCGTCCAACGGCTGAGCCCATCCCACAAATGTTTTTTGCCATTTTCTGGATATTCATAGAAGCCAGCACCTGCTGCTTTACCTTTACGATTTAGCTCGTGAATCATGGTGTGAACCACTTCATCTACAGGGGTTTTCGGTAAGTCTTTCCCTTCAGCTTGCAATGCTTTACGCGTTTCGCTTGCTACATGCTCAGTCAGAGTTAGAGATACTTCATCCTGAATCGCAAGAGGACCAACAGGCATACCCGCTTTGAGTGCTGCCATTTCGATTTTCGCTGGATGTACTCCCTCAGCAAGAAGACGCATACCTTCTTGAATGAACGTACCAAACACACGACTGGTAAAGAAACCACGACTGTCATTCACCACGATTGGTGTTTTAGCAATTTGTTGTACAAAGTCATAGGCTTTAGCTAATGTTTCAGCTGAAGTTTCTTTGCCTTTGATGATTTCGACCAATTGCATTTTGTCGACTGGGCTAAAGAAATGTAAGCCAATAAAGTTTTTAGCATCTTTACTTGCTGTTGCTAGACCTGTGATCGGTAAGGTAGACGTGTTCGATGCAAAGATTCCATCTTCCGCTAAATACTGCTCAGCTTCTTGAGTCACCTTGGCTTTGAGTTCTTGATTTTCAAATACTGCTTCAATGATTAAGTCACAGCCTTGTAGATCAGCTGCATCAGCAGTAGCCGTAATAAGCGCTAACACTTGATCACGTTTTTCTGCGGTCATACGACCTTGTGAAACACGTTTATCAAGTAGCTTTTGTGAATAAGCTTTGCCTTTCTCTGCATTTTCTACAGACACATCTTTGAGTACGACAGGAATTCCTTTGATTGCGGTTGAATAGGCAATCCCTGCACCCATCATACCTGCACCTAAAACACCGACTTTTTTCGCTTGCCATTTAGCAACTTCAGCAGGACGACTCGCACCTGATTTAATTGCATTTAGACCATGCCAAAACGTACCGATCATGTTCTTCGACACTTGACCGACAGTCAGTTGCGTAAAGTAACGTGATTCAATACGAAGCGCGGTATCTACATCGACTTGTGCACCTTCAACTGCAGCCGCCATGATCGCTTCAGGAGCAGGGTAGCAACCTTTGGTTTTGTCACGTAGCATGGCAGGGGCAATTGCAAGCACTTGCGCAACCGAAGGCGTTTTAGGATCACCACCAGGGATTTTGTAGCCTTTCACATCAAATGGTTGCTGTGATTTTGGATTAGCTTTCACCCAAGCAATTGCTTTTTCTAACAGCTCTTGTTCATTCTCAGCCGTGTCATGTACCAAACCAAGAGATTTTGCTTTATCGACACCAAATTGCTTACCTTCCATGAGGAACGGGAATGCATTTTGTAAGCCGAGCAGACGCACCATACGGACGATACCACCACCACCAGGAAGTAGTCCTAAAGTCACTTCAGGTAAACCAAATTTAGTTTTTGGATCATTAATCGCAATACGATAATGACAACCTAAAGCGATTTCCCAGCCACCACCAAGCGCAGTGCCGTTTAAAGCTGCAACAACAGGCACACCTAAAGTTTCGATTGTGCGTAAGTCACCTTTGAGTTTTTCAATCATCTTGAAAAATTCAGTAGCGTGTTCAGGTTGTACCTGAATCAGCTCATCTAGGTCACCACCAGCAAAGAAGGTTTTCTTAGCTGAACGGAAAATAATACCTTTCAGATCAGTTTCAGCTTTAAGCTTTTGACTGACTTCATCTAAAGCATCACGGAACTCTGCATTCATGGTGTTTGCAGATTGACCAGATGAATCAAGCGTAAGAATTACAATATTGTCAGCGTTTTTTTCGTATTTAAGAGCGCTCATGTTGTTCTCCTTACACCAACTCGATAATGGTAGCGATACCCATACCACCACCGACACATAATGTTGCTAGACCGCGTTTTTTACCTTGACGCTCTAATTCATCTAGCAAAGTTCCTAGAATCATGGCACCTGTTGCACCCAATGGATGTCCCATCGCAATTGCACCACCATTGACGTTGACTTTCTCAGCAGGAACTTTCAGTTCTGTAATAAAACGCATCACCACAGCTGCGAAAGCTTCATTCACTTCAAATAAATCAATATCGTCGATGCTTAAGCCTGCTTTTTCTAATGCTTTACGTGCAGCAGGAGCAGGACCAGTCAACATAATGGTTGGATCTGTACCGACTAATGCAGTTGCAAGCACCTTGGCGCGAGGTTTTAAACCTTGCTCTTTGACTGCTTTTTCAGAAGCCAATAACACCACCGCAGCACCATCGACGATACCTGATGAGTTACCTGCATGATGGACGTGATTGATTTTTTGAGCTTCAGGATACTTCTGTAAAGCAACAGCATCGAAGCCCATTTGACCCATCATTTCAAAGCTAGCATTCAGTTTTGCTAAACCTTCAACTGTGGTATTTCCTTTGATAAACTCGTCTTTTTCTAAGATTGTTACACCTGCATGATCTTTCACAGGCACTACGGATTTATCGAAATAACCATTTGCTTGAGCAGCAGCGGCCTTTTGTTGTGAACCCACTGCAAAAGCATCTACATCTGCACGGCTATAACCATCTAAAGTTGCAATCAAGTCTGCACTCACACCTTGTGGTACAAAAGATGATTTTAAATTGGTTTCTGGATCAAGCGCCCATGGACCACCATCAGAACCCATTGGAATGCGTGACATTGACTCCACACCGCCAGCAACCACAACATCTTCCCAACCTGAACGAACTTTTTGTGCTGCCAAGTTCACAGCTTCTAAACCAGAAGCACAGAAACGGTTGATTTGTACGCCTGCGACATCATCATTCCAACCTGCAGCAATCGCAGCAGTTTTGGCAATATCCCCACCTTGATCACCAATCGGTGTCACACAACCGAGAACGATATCATCGACTTTAGATGTGTCGAGTTGATGGCGTTGTTGTAATTCATTCAATAATGTTGTGAGTAAAGTAATTGGTTTTACTTCATGTAATGAGCCGTCTTTTTTTCCTTTTCCGCGTGGTGTGCGAATGGCATCAATAATATAGGCCTCGCTCATAGCTGTTCCTTGTATTGCCTTAAATTAAAATCATTGTGCTTCGAGTGTACTCAATTTAAGTGTCAGTGCAATGATGATAAACATTGGTAAGTTTGATGTTTTTCGCCAATTCAGTTCACTATTGAATAGTTGAAATATTTAGTAAAATGCATGTCCATAATTCAACATAATTTGCTTGATGAAATTTATTAATATTATTGGTACTACGGGTTCTGGCAAATCTACGCTGGCTCGAAAGTTGGCGGAAAAATTAAAAATACAATATATTGAACTGGATGATTTGCTATGGCTAGATGATTGGCAAGAATCTTCAAATGATGCATTTTTTTGCAAACTTAAACTGAGTATGGATGCAGCATCAACGGGATGGGTGATCGATAATCTTTATTCACGCAGTATTGATATGATTTGGTCTGAGGTGGATACGGTCATTTGGCTAGATTATTCTTTTTCTGTTAACTTTTATCGTCTTACTAAACGGACTTTGTGGCGTATTTTAAGTCGTGAGCGATTATGGAAAAACTCGAATAATAGAGAGAACTTGAAAATGGTATTCTCCCCAAAATCGATTTTTTTATGGATGTTTCAGAAATATCCACAAAATAAGAAAAGGTATTTAGCGATGATGAATAACCCCAAATACCAGCACATACGATTTATTCACCTAACTTCGCCTCGGAAGACAGCTGCTTTCTTAAAACAAATAAGTGGTGATTGATAATTAGCATTAAAATCAGGGTATTGGCTATGTTTTTTCAAGATAATTTTTGGGCTTTACGGCTGTAATACTTGTTATTAGATTGCTTATCAATGAGTTTTTTTCAAAACAATCTCTTTAAAAAAACAGATTAAAATCTGAGATTAAACTATTGATTAGACAAGTTTAAATGAAAGAATTGGCTATATTCAGATTCATTATATTCAGCAAAGGCTTGACCCTCTACGAAACCAAATTTCTTGTATAGATGAATTGCTGCATCAAAGTGGGAGTCTTTCCCCGTTTCTAAACTCACTTTTTGAAAATTGCTATGTTTAGCAATTTTCAAAAGATAATCGAGTAAGTGTGTCGCTACACCTTGACGTAGATGTTGGGGATGAGTCCGCATCGATTTAAGTTCAGCATGATAGGGGTTAAGCTCTTGAATCGCGCCACAACCAAGAAGCTGATCATCACGCCAAAGAGTATAAAATCGAATGGAGTCTTTTTGTAGGCTGCTGAAATCGAGTGCAAAACTATGCTCAATAGGTGTGTTCTGATGCATGCCGTGCAAATGAATGCGTATGAGGTCTTGAACTTGAGGGTCTGAAAAATCGCCTTTTTTGATTATCATTATTTATCGTGATTGTTGAGGAATATAGTGGATTAATACCATATTTTTCAACAAGTGTTCAACTTTTTAGGGTTGAACACTTTGTCTGATTTAAGTTAATTGTGATGCCCATGCAACTGACGATATAAACCTGGGGTAACACCAGTCCATTTTTTAAAGGCGCGGTGAAAGGTACTAGTTTCACTAAAGCCAACTTGTTGAGCAACATCTTCTAAAGTGAGGTTTGGAGTGAGCAATAAATGAATCGCAGCGTCACGACGTAAGGCATCTTTGACACCTTGATAGCTTTTACCTTCCGCAGCCAAACGACGACGTAATGTTTGAGGAGATAAATACAACATAGATGCCACATCATTTAAAGTTGGCATTTCTTCGCCGATTTGGCTCTTCAATACATCACGGATACGCGAAGTGAGTGAGTTGGTGTTTTTGAATTTCACTAGAAGTTGTGCTGGTGCGGCTTTTAAAAACTCTTCTAAAGTTTTTTCATCCTGACGAATAGGTAGATCTAAATAATCTGCAGCAAAGGTAATTTCTGTACGCGGTGCGTCAAACTGCATCACTGGTGCAAAAAATAGCGCATCATATTCATCAGCATGGTTAGGGCGTTCATAACCAAAATGGACGCGCTCCAAAGGTAAGCGACGTTCGATTAACCACGAAGCAAGACCATGCCAAATCATCAGCATACTTTCCGTAATAAAATGATCAGGGTCAAGCGCTTTAGGAATGTGAGGTACTAAACGAGCTTCGTGTTTATCACGCTCTAAACTTACAGACCATTCATCACCGAATAATTTGTAAAATTGTGAGGAAAGTTCGAGTGCTTGTCCAAGTGTTTTCGAATGTATGATCAATTGGCACATGATCGCAAATGTACCTAAACGACGTGGTTGAACATCGAAACCAACGTGTTCGTCTTGGGTGACCATCCATAACATTTTGACAAAGCGAGTGTATTGCTCTGGGGAGATTCGAGCTTTAGGTTGACGAAGCAATTCTGCTTCAATACCGACATGTGAAAGTAATGTTTCAACGTCCATGCCTAGGCGTTTTACACCTGTTAAAGCCGCATTCACGAAGTGGATGCTGATCGTATCACGGCTCATATTGAATCCTTCAGTTTCTTTACTATTCACGATAATTGACCTAAATAACCGTCTAAAATATCTAATTGAGCAATTGACAAGAAAAAATTGTTGCTCACTAAGTACATGTTAAATTGCCGAAACTATCAAGGTAAATGGCTGAACATGACATTGTTTTTGTGTTTATCCGAACCTAGTATAAAAGAAAATTTGAACAATATGAGTAAAAATTATTATGCCAACTGCTTTAAAGGGATTGAAAGTTCTAGATTTTTCTACTTTGTTGCCTGGTCCATTCGCAAGTATGTATCTTGCAGACATGGGTGCAGAAGTTATCCATGTAGAATCTCCGAGTCGTCCAGATTTGGTTCGAATCATGCCACCTTATGCCAATGGTCAAGCCACTGCGCATAGTTATCTTAATCGAAATAAACAGTCCATTACGCTTGATCTAAAACATGCTGCAAATATTGAGTTAATTAAAAATAAAATTTCAGAGTTTGACATCCTGCTTGAACAATTTCGACCAGATGTGATGCGTCGATTAGGGTTGGATTATGAAACGCTTGCTGAGATCAATCCTCGATTAATCTATTGTTCTATTACAGGTTACGGTCAAACAGGTGCATATAAAGATCGTGCAGGGCATGATATTAACTATTTAGCTTTAGCTGGTATTTCGGGTCATAGTGGTCGACAAGATAGTGGACCACCTCCATTGGGTGTACAGATTGCGGATGTCGCAGGAGGTTCTTTGCATGCGGTTATTGGGATTTTAGCTGCTGTAGTTGAGCGTCAGCGTAGTGGTATGGGGCAATACATAGATATTTCTATGACGGACTGTGTGGCTAGTTTAAATAGTATGGCCGCCTCAGCAAGTTTGGCTGGTCAGACACCGCAAGGTCCTGAGCAAGGGATGCTGAATGGTGCTATTTTCTATGACTATTATGAAACCAAAGATGGTCGTTATTTCTCTGTAGGAAGTTTAGAACCACAGTTTATGGCTGGGTTAGCTGCTGCATTAGATTTACCTATATTGATGGCAAAAGGTAGTTCTTTTGACCCCGAAGATCGTCAAGTGATTAAACAAGCCTTAAAGGAAAAGTTTAGATCCAAAGATTTTGCTGAGTGGCAATCAATTTTTTCGCAATTAGATATTTGTGTGGAGCCAGTGTTGAGCTTAGATGAAGCTTTGACTTCACCGATTGCAAAACAACGCGGTTGGGTGGTCGATGTGCCTTTATCTGAAAATACAGATCAAACTGAGCCTCAATTAGCATGCCCAATCAAATTTTCACGTTCTCAAATGCGCTATCAATTTATCGGACAAGGTTTGGGTCACGGAAAATGGTAGAAAATATGTGCATACAATCACAACTTGGTAAAATATTGCACATTTAATCAAGTGATTAACATTTTGAATAAATTAATCAATTAAAAATGGGCGTAACCTTTTATATACAAAAACATAAAAGGTTACGTAAACATGACAATCTCTAAATCATGGGTTGTATCTTGTTTATCCGTTCTTTCATTGAGTCTTTTCACACATCACACTCAAGCAGCTTCTTCCGCATTTGATCCTCATGGTCAATGGCTGTTGGGTGATTGGAACGGTCAACGCACTGCGTTACAAGATCAAGGTTATAACTTTTCTGCTGATTACACAGGTGAATTTGCAGGGGTTTTAGATTCTAAACAATATTCAAGTCATGGCAGTGAATTCACTGGGCAACTGGCTTTAGGCACACACTTTGACTTAAATAAAATTTTAGGTTGGCAAGACACTGAAGCTCAAATCACTGTGACCTATCGAGATGGCCAATCATTGTCCCAAACTGCAGATGGTTTACAAGGACATCTAAGTTCTACCCAAGAAGTTTGGGGGCGTGGTCAAACTTGGCGTTTAACTGATCTGTGGATCAAAAAGAAATTTTTAGATCAAGCTTTAGATATCAAGGTGGGACGTTTTGGTGAAGGTGAGGATTTCAACAGTTTTAACTGTGATTTCCAAAACTTGGCATTGTGTGGCTCTCAAGTCGGCAATTGGGTGGGTGATCAATGGTACAACTGGCCTGTCAGTCAATGGGCATTGCGAGTCAAATATAACCTGCAGCCAGATTTATATGCGCAAATTGGTGCGTATGAATATAACCCAGAGAACTTACAGCGTGGTAAAGGCTTTAATTTAAGTACAGATGGATCACATGGTGCGATTATTCCAGCTGAGCTGGTCTGGGCACCAAAACTAGGTCAACAATCTCTTTTAGGTGAATACCGTTTTGGTTACTACTACAGCACTGCCGATGCTGCTGAAATTGAAAACCCAAGCAAAACTGAACATAAACAAGGCGGTTGGTTTACTGCCAAACAGCAATTAACACGTCATGATGATCAATCTGATCGTGGTTTAACTGGTTTTGTGAATCTCACAGTACATGATTCAAAAACCAACTCCATCAAAGATATGCAAAATGTTGGATTGGTTTATAAAGGTCTGCTCAATCAGCGTCCACAAGATGAACTAGCACTCGGCGTAGCACGTATTCATGCCAATGACAAAAACAATCCTTTATTGGATGAAGAATACAATACTGAGTTGTATTACGGCATCCATGCAACTAATTGGTTGACCATCCGTCCAAATATTCAATATGTACACCATGTCGGTGCCTTGAAAGATGGCGATAAAACATGGGTGGGTGGCATCAAGTTTCAAACCATTTTTTAAGTGTTTTATTCGGAGTTCTATAGCTCATGTTTGCAACTCAATCGGACTATAGAACGCTTTAGCTTTTCAATTGAATGTTAAGTGAATTGATCATTTGCTTAGTCATTCTAATAAATACAAAGATGCAAGGTGATCTTATGAATCAATCTGCTTCAAAATCAGGATTGCGAACGTTGACGGTAATGATCCTTGCCCTCATTGCTTTGTTCCTGCTTATTGGTGGTGTATGGCTCGCAGCTATTGGTGGGTCTTTTTATTATGTGATTGCAGGTGTGTTGTTACTCATCGTAGCAGTACAACTTTATAAGCGTGCTTCTGGTCCGCTATGGGTCTATGCCGCTTTAATGTTAGGAAGTGTGATTTGGGGTGTTTGGGAAGTTGGAACGGACTTCTGGGCACTGGCTCCACGTCTTGATGTTTTGGGGGTGTTGGGTTTGTGGTTGTTAGTACCTGCTGTAACACGAGGTATTGATAAACTTGGCTCAAGTAAGGTTGCGCTATCATCGACTTTAGTTATCGCTATTGTGGTGATGGTGTACTCGATCTTTAATGATCCTCAAGAAATTAATGGTGTGATTCAAACACCTCAACCTGCACAAGCGAAGGCAGTTGATGGTGTAGCACCTGAGGACTGGCCTGCCTATGGTCGTAGTCAAGGAGGGGAGCGTTATTCTCCTCTGACTCAAATTAATGACAAAAATGTCAAAGATTTGAAAGTTGCTTGGACATTCCGTACAGGTGATTTTAGAACTGAAAATGACTCAGGTGAAACAACTAATCAGGTGACACCAATTAAAATCGGCAACAATATGTATATGTGTACGCCACATCAACATTTGATTGCACTTGATCCCGCAACAGGCAAAGAAAAATGGCGTTTTGATCCAAAACTTAAAACGGACAAGACTTTCCAACATTTAACTTGTCGTGGTGTGATGTATTACGATGCTGCAAACACCACTGAGTTTGCAACCAGTTTACAGGCGAAAAAATCAACTTCGACTGAATGTCCTCGTAAAGTTTTTGTTCCGGTTAATGATGGTCGTTTAGTTGCGGTGAACGCAGATACAGGTAAAGCATGTTCTGACTTCGGTCAAAATGGCGAAGTGAATTTACAAGAATTCATGCCATATGCCTATCCAGGTGGCTATAACCCAACTTCACCAGGTGTTGTATCTGGTACTACAGTGGTAATTGCAGGTTCAGTGACCGATAACCATTCGAATAAAGAGCCATCAGGTGTGATTCGTGGTTATGACGTGAATACTGGTAAGTTGCTGTGGGTATTCGATACGGGCGCTGCTGATCCGAATGCAATGCCAGGTCAAGACACAACATTTGTGCATAACTCGCCAAATGCATGGGCGCCACTTGCTTATGATGCAAAATTGGACATCGTCTATGTACCGACAGGTGTAGGTACACCTGATATTTGGGGAGGCGACCGTACTGAGTTGAAAGAGCGCTATGCGAACTCAATGCTGGCGATTAATGCAAGCACAGGTAATCTAGTTTGGAGTTTCCAAACCACACATCATGATTTGTGGGATATGGATGTACCGTCACAACCTTCATTGGCGGATATTCAGGATAAATCTGGTCAAACGGTCCCTGCGATTTATGTCTTAACTAAAACAGGAAATGCCTTTGTTTTAGATCGTCGTAATGGTCAGCCTATAGTACCGATTACTGAAAAACCAGTTCCGCAAACAGTGAAGTGGGGACCACAAACTAAAGGTGAGTTCTATGCTAAAACTCAACCATTCTCTGACTTTAACTTAGCACCTAAAGATAAATTAACAGATAAAGACATGTGGGGTGCCACCATGTTTGACCAGTTAATGTGTCGGGTGAAGTTTAAACGTTTGAATTACGATGGTATTTATACACCACCTTCTGAAAATGGCACTTTAGTATTCCCTGGTAATCTCGGTGTATTCGAATGGGGCGGTATGTCAGTGAATGCTGATCGTCAAGTTGCAGTCATGAACCCGATTGGCTTGCCATTCGTAAGTCGTTTAATTCCAGCAGATCCAAACCGTCAAGCAGTCGCACGTGGTGCGGGTACAGAGCAGGGCATGCAACCGATGTATGGTACGCCATATGGTGTAGATATTAGTCCGTTCCTGTCTCCATTCGGTTTGCCTTGTAAGCAACCTGGTTGGGGCTTTGTTGCTGGTGTGGATTTAAAAACACATGAAGTGGTTTGGAAAAAACGTATTGGTACGATTCGTGATAGTTTGCCAAATCTATTCCAATTACCACCAGTGAAAATTGGAGTACCAGGTTTAGGTGGTTCGATTTCAACAGCAGGTAATGTGATGTTTGTTGGGGCGACTCAAGATAACTACATCCGTGCCTTTAATGTTTCAAATGGCGATAAGTTATGGGAAGCTCGTTTACCTGCAGGTGGTCAGGCAACACCAATGACTTATGAAGCTAACGGTAAGCAATATGTCGTAATTATGGCAGGTGGACACGGTTCATTTGGTACTAAAATGGGTGATTATCTCGTTGCCTATGCTTTACCAGATAAGAACTAATTTCATTTGGAAATTGAATGTAAAAGCTCAGATTCGTCTGGGCTTTTCCTTTTTGTAGTCATTAGATAGGCTTATCAATAAAACCGTTATTAAATATGCAAAAAAAGCATTTTATTGATGAAACAAAGCTCGTTATGCTAAACGCCTTTATAATGAATGACTAGCCATACGCCATGTATTTATATACGGATTTCGATCAACAACTGATTAACCAACGCGTTGCTCAGTTTCGCGATCAAACAGAACGCTATTTAGCAGGAAAATTGACCGAAGACGAATATCGTCCATTACGTTTGCAAAATGGTTTATACGTGCAACGTTATGCGCCGATGCTCCGTATCGCCGTGCCGTATGGCTTGATGAATACTAAACAACTTAGAAAAATTGCTGAAATCGCGACTCAATACGATCGTGGTTATGCTCACGTTTCAACACGTCAAAACATTCAGTTAAACTGGCCGGCATTAGAAAATGTTCCAGATATTTTAGCTGAACTTGCGACAGTGCAAATGCATGCTGTACAAACCTCAGGTAACTGTATCCGTAACACCACCACTGATCAGTTTGCGGGTGTTGTTGCAGGTGAAATTGCTGACCCGCGTCCTACATGCGAATTGATTCGTCAGTGGAGTACATTCCACCCTGAATTTGCATTCTTACCACGTAAGTTCAAAATCGCCGTTTCTGCTCTTGAAGAAAAAGATCGTGCTGCAACAGCATTTCATGATATCGGTGTTTATATCGTACGCAATGATGCTGGTGAGATTGGTTATAAAATTATGGCGGGCGGTGGCTTAGGTCGTACACCAATTATTGGTAGCGTCATTCGTGAGTTCTTACCACGTGAAGATTTGATTGCTTATCTTGAAGCGACTTTGCGTGTATATAACTTACATGGCCGTCGTGATAACAAATATAAAGCACGTATCAAAATTTTAGTTAAAGCACTTACGCCAGAAGTCTTTGCTCAAAAAGTTGAGGCTGAATTTGAGCACACACGTGAAGCTCTAAGAATTCAACCAGAAATCTTAAAAAAATTGGATGAAGAATTTACACCATTCGATTATCAAGACTTAGAAGATGAGGATTTCACAGCATTATTCGCTGAAAATCCAAAGTTCAAACAATGGTACAACGTCAATACTAATGCTCATAAAGTTAAAGGTTATCGTATCGTTACGATTTCTTTGAAGCGTGCTGGTATTGCTCCTGGTGACGTAACATCAGAAGAAATGAACTTAATCGCTGATTTAGCAGATAAGTATACGTTTGGCGAGTTCCGTACTACACATGAACAAAATATTTCATTGGTAGACGTACCACAGAAAAATTTATTTGAATTGTGGCAAACGCTTGAACAGCACAACATGGCTCGTGCACATATTGGTTTTATTACCGATATTATTTGCTGTCCAGGTGGTGATTTCTGTTCATTAGCTAACGCAAAATCAATTCCTATTTCAGAAGCGATCACACGTCGTTTTGAAGATCTTGATACCATTTATAATTTAGGTGAACTAGACCTAAATATCTCAGGATGTATGAATGCTTGTGGTCATCACCATGTAGGCAATATTGGTATTCTTGGTGTAGATAAAAAAGGTGCTGAGTTCTATCAAATCACTTTAGGTGGTAATGCGAATCATGATGCATCTATTGGTGATATTTTAGGACCATCTTTTGCTGCAGATGCTGTACCCGACGTGATCGAGGAAATTTTGAATACTTACCTAGATTTACGTACTGAAGGTGAGCGTTTTATCGATACATACCGTCGTGTAGGGATTCAGCCATTTAAGGAGCGTGCTTATGCTTAATACATCGCTACAAGTGCTTTCTAAAGATGGCACGATTGCAGACAATACTTATCAAGTGATTGCAGAAGATGGAGCAATTCCCCAAGGTGATGTTGTTTTAACAACAGCTCAATTGAATGAATTGCCAAATATACAAGGTAAAAAAGCGTTGTATATCACTGTAAATGATTCACCTGAAACACATCAGTTCCCTTTAAGCGTATTAGATGCAATATTCATTGAATTTGCTGGTTTTAATGATGGTCGTGGATATTCATTCGCAGCATTATTGCGTCGTCAAGGATATCAAGGTGAGTTGCGTGCAGTTGGTGATATCTTTAAAGATGTTTTAAATTATTTAAAACGCTCTGGGTTTGATACCTTTGTAGTAAAAGAAGGTAAAGATATTCAGGAAGCAGCAGCTGGTCTGCAGGACTTTACAAATCCTTATCAAGCTTCAACAGCTGTACCTCAAGCAAGCTATCAAACTGGTGCATAAGCCACCCGTAATCAATAAGCTGAACTAAGGTTCAGCTTTTTTGTTTTGTAAAATTGGATTAATCAAGAGCTGAAAAATAACAATGCTAACTCTCTTATCAAAAATCAATCCAGGTGTAATTTGGCTATTAATCGCTATAGCAACTGATGTACTTTCAACTTTTTATTCAGCCAAAGCAAATGGATTGGTCAATAAGCTGGATCAAGGTATTGCTTTGGTGCTGTATCTTATTTCGTTTACTTGCGCTGCGATTGCTTTGAAATATATGCAAGCAGGAATTTTATATGTACTTTGGTCTGGTATCGGTGTAATTGCCACAGCAGCACTAGCAAAAGTTTTTTTGGGGCAGAATATTGATTTAGCGGGTTGGATTGGAATCGGTTTTATTACCATCGGTTTGATGATAATTGCACAATACTCAAATATTGATGTTTAAAAGTACTATCAAAAAAGTTTCTTTTGATAGTACTTAAGACTTTTCTTATATATCTTCTAACTGACAATTCACCATCCATTTAATGCCGAACTGATCAGTAAAAGCACCGTAAAGCGCACCCCAGAAAGTTCTCTCAAGTTGCATTTCAATATGACCATGAACGGAAAGCTGATTGAATAGACGGCGTGCCTCAGTTTCATCATGTTCAATATTAATAGAAATATAATGATTGTTTCCTTGAATAAAACCTGCATTTGGGGCACAGAATTGATCGTTTACATCTGATCCCATTAATACTGTATATTCATTGATTGGTAAAGATACATGTAAAATTAAGCTTTTATCTGCCTCAGATAAAGTTACACCTTCTGTCGGTGGCATATCTCCATAACGGCTAATCATTGCAAATTCACCGCCAAAAACTGATTGATAAAAAATAAAAGCTTGTTCTGTTTGTCCTTTAAAGTTCAAATAGTGATTGAGTTGCATTTTTTGCTCCTTGTTGTTTTTTTATACACTGCATAACGTACCGATATTTGAACGCTGGGTGAATTATTTTTTGTAATTATAGAAAACAGAAATCCTGTATATAGCAGGATTTCTGTTGCAACCTTACTATTATTTAATAGTAAGGTTCACACGTTATTTTTAGAGTAGTTCAATCGCAACAGCAGTCGCTTCACCACCACCGATACATAATGCTGCAACGCCTTTCTTACCGCCAGTACGCTTGAGTGCGTGGATTAATGTAAGAATGATACGTGATCCCGTAGAACCAACAGGGTGGCCTAAAGCACAAGCACCACCATTGATATTCACTTTTTCAGCATCTAGTTTAAAGTCATCGATTGGGCACATTGTCACCATAGCAAAAGCTTCATTGATTTCCCAAAGATCAACTTCTTGTGCATCCCAACCTGCTTTCTTCAATACTTTCTCAATCGCACCAACAGGAGCAATTGTGAATTCAGAAGGGTGTTGAGAGTTAGAAGCCGTAGCGATGATTTTTGCTAAAGGTTGTAAACCACGTGCAGAAGCAACATCTGCTGAAGTAAGTACAAGTGCAGAAGCACCATCAGAGATAGAGCTTGCATTTGCAGCGGTAATTGTACCGTCTTTTGCAAATGCAGGTTTCAAACTTGGAATTTTATCAATTTTTGCATTTAATGGTTGTTCATCTTGATCAACAACAACATCACCTTTACGGCTAGAAACAGTTACTGGAACGATTTCATCTTTGAAATAACCTTCAGTAATTGCTTTTTGTGCACGTTGTAAAGAGCGAATTGCAAAGTCATCCATTTGCTGACGGGTATAGCCACGAGTATTTGCCATATCTTGTGCAAATGAACCCATTAAACGACCTGTTTCAGCATCTTCTAGACCATCAAAGAACATATGATCTTTAATTTCACCATGACCCATGCGGTAACCTGCACGGGCTTTTGGTAAGACGTAAGGAGCATTGGTCATTGACTCCATACCGCCAGCAACAACGATCTCTGCGCTACCTGCTTTGATCATATCTGCTGCTTGCATCACTGCTTTCATACCAGAGCCACACAATTTGTTAATTGTTACAGCACCTGTAGAGTCAGGTAAGCCTGCTTTACGCATTGCTTGGCGCGCAGGTCCTTGTTTTAGTCCCGCTGGAAGAACACAACCCATGATAACTTCTTCAACATCAGTTGGTTGTAAGCCTGAACGTGCGATCGCTTCTTTGATCGTGATAGCGCCTAATTCAGGTGCTGTGGCACTCGATAAAGCACCTTGGAAGCCGCCCATAGCTGTACGAGCGCCATTTACAATTACGATGTCAGTCATTGTATGTCTCCAGACTTATAATTTGCTGAGAATGTTCAAAACCTATGCAGTATATTAAAAAAACTCTGTCAATAAAGTGTTTTACATCGTATTCGCTAGACTGAGGAGTTTTTTAGCAGGTGGAAATTTCTTGAGTACGAACATGCCCCATATTACTTAAGATGATTTGGACATGGTGGTTTGATCGACTAGAACAATAATAGAAACTGCCATTTGAACCACGTGGTAACCCCGTATCTCCCTGAAAGGTGAGTGAGTTAATATTTAGAGTTCCACGCCATGCCAATGAGCCATATTTAGGTTGGACTGGATTTGAATACAGAATAGTTTCTGTGTTATCACGTCTTTTATTACGATTAGCGTCAAGGAAACCAATAAATCCATGATTCCAATCGCTACTACAAGAACTAAAGTCTTGAGTTGCACACAACGTCACATTTTTCTGATGAGTCTGTGCATCGGATTTGGCTTTTTGTATGTAAATTGTGAGAGTCTTTTTAATTTGTTCTACTTCATTTGAAATTAATATTTCGATGAAATATGGATGTGCTAGGCTGACTAAAATTGCGGAAATTGCAATCGTTATGATGATTTCAGGCAGCGTAAAGCCGGAAAATTTAAACATAATATTACCTGTTGGTGTTTCTGTAATTTTTTTATTAACAAAGTGTTAAGTAATTACTGTATTTATTAAATTAAGTTTAGTATTAGAAAACTAACCATTACTTCATCAAGCAAATACTGCTAAAATTGAAGAAAGCGAACAATAAGCTATTCGAGCTTTAGAGTTGAATTGAAAATTTACTGAACTACAACGGAAATTGTAAGAAATTTTGTCAATAATTTACGAGGTTAAAGTTATCAAGCACTTGGAAAATTCATCAAGTGTTTGTATGATTCAAAGTGAAGTGAATAGCTTAAAAATAATACTGTGAACACTTCTGTGTTTATGGGGCCAAAACTCATAGGCTAAGCTTGAACAACAAACAATTGTTATCTCTGGAGGATATCCATGAAATTGAGTCGTATTGCACTTGCTATGCTTGTTGCTGCTCCTTTAGCTGCTGCTAATGCGGGTGTAACAGTAACTCCATTAATGCTTGGTTACACATTCCAAGATTCTAAGCACAACAACAGCACTGAAAACTTAACAAATGCTGGTGAGTTACAGGACGATTTATTCGTTGGTGCAGCTCTTGGTGTTGAATTAACACCTTGGTTGGGTTTTGAAACTGAATACAACCAAGTTAAAGGTGACGTTACTAGTGCAGCACCGAATGGTGAATACAAGCAACAACAAATCAACGGTAACTTCTATGTTACTTCTGATCTAATCACTAAAAACTACGATAGCAAAATCAAGCCATACGTATTATTAGGTGCTGGTCATTATAAATATTCTTTCACTGATGCTAACGAAGCTCAATTGGGTCGTGTTGGTCGTGGTTTGAAAGAAGAAGGTACTTTAGGTAATGCTGGTTTTGGTGCTTTCTGGCGCTTAAATGATGCTTTATCTCTTCGTACAGAAGCTCGTGGTACTTATAATATCGATGAAGACTTCTGGAACTACACAGCTCTTGCTGGTTTAAACGTAGTTCTTGGCGGTCACTTGAAGCCAGCTGCCCCAGTAGTAGAAGTTGCTCCAGTTGAACCAGTACCAGTTCAACCACAGCCGCAGCCACAAGAATTGACTGAAGACCTTAACATGGAACTTCGTGTATTCTTTGATACGAACAAGTCTGACATCAAGCCACAATACAAATCTGAAATTGCTAAAGTTGCAGAGAAGTTAGCTGAATACCCGAATGCGACTGCTCGTATTGAAGGTCACACAGATAACACTGGTCCACGTAAGTTAAACGAACGTTTATCTTTAGCTCGTGCTAACTCTGTTAAATCAGCTCTTGTAAACGAATACAACGTTGATGCATCTCGTTTGTCTACTCAAGGTTTCGCTTGGGATCAACCGATTGCTGACAACAAAACTAAAGAAGGTCGTGCTATGAACCGTCGCGTATTCGCTGCGATCACTGGTAGCCGTACTGTTTTAGTTCAACCAGGTCAACAAGCTCAATAATTGAGTTTTTGAACTAAAAAAAGCGACTCTTATGAGTCGCTTTTTTATTGCCAAATTTAAGATAAATAAACATTTTAATTCTCCACACTTTTGAATCTTATATATTCAAGATTTAAGATAAAAATTACCAAACACCTTTACTTAGTTGTTGTTTGGTTTGTTGACGATCCCGACGATGTTGTGCACGAGGCTTCTCAGTTTCATGTATTCCACCTTTCTGTAGTAAAGGGGATAATGCGACGGGATTGCGAACTTTGATTTTAGGCATTTCTTTAAGTTTCATTTATTTAACCTTTTATACATAGAACTTGTTTAAGCGTGTGAATGATCTCGATGAGATCCGATTGATTCTGCATGACTTGATCGATGTCTTTATAAGCGCTAGGAATTTCATCAATTACACTTGGATCTTTTCGACATTCGATTCCTCGAGTTTGTTGAATTAAATCATCTTGGCTAAATAACAATTTTGCCTTATGACGACTCATTCTCCGACCTGCACCATGTGAACATGAGCAGAATGCTTCAGGATTTGCTTTACCTTTAACAATATAAGAACGTGTACCCATAGAACCAGGAATAATTCCTAATTCATCAAGTCCAGCACGAATTGCACCTTTACGTGTTATAAAAAGATCTTCACCGAAATGATTCTCTCGACTGACATAATTGTGGTGGCAATTTATAGCTTCTTTAGTGAGTTGAAAGGGTGGAAGTAGGGGGCGAATGGCTTCTAAAATTAATCGCATCATTTCACGACGATTTTCAAAAGCATATTCTTGAGCCCATTCAACGGCTTCAACATAATCATTAAAACTACATGATCCTTCTGCGAAATAACTTAAATTTTTATCAGGAACATGACCAAAGCGATGTTGAGCTTCTTTCTTGGCCAGTTCGATAAAATACGTGCCGATCACATTACCTAATCCACGACTACCAGAATGTAACATGACCCAAACATCTTGATTTTCGTCTAAGCAGAGTTCAATAAAATGGTTGCCACCACCTAAAGTTCCAAGTTGTTTTTGCCAAGTTAAATCAAAATTTCTGAGCATTCTTATTAAACCAGGATGTTTTTTTACGATTGGTTGTAAGCGTTTTTCTAACGGAATAATGCTAGATGCTTTCGCTTTAACTTGTTTATGTAACTCAAATCCTACGGGAACTTTTCGTTCGATTGCATTACGCAATGATGAAAGATTATCAGGAAGTTGCGAAGCTTTTAAATTGAGTCGAATCGCATTCATACCACAGCCAATATCTACGCCCACAGCTGCGGGTATAATTGCATGTTTAGTTGGTATAACGCTTCCGACTGTCGCACCTTTACCAACATGTACATCGGGCATGACTGCAATATGAGAATAAACAAATTGCAGCTGTGCCATCTTCTTCAGTTGTTCAATGCTCTCATTATCAATATCGTTAGTGAATATCTTCACAGGTACACCGTATTGAGCTTCAGCATTGAGTATTTTTTGTATGCCCATTTTTATTTCTCGATTAGCGAAATTTCTGTCCGAATAGGCATAAAAAAACCTAGCGAATGCTAGGTTTAGAAGAGCATTCGGACAAGTGATCATTTGATTTGTCACTTGTCCGTGAGACGACACAGTGCCAAATCTTAAAGTGTTTTCCTTTGTAGTAATGGCATGTGTGTCCTCCTATATAAATTGCCGATGAAAATATGAGCGTGAATTTTACTCTTATTTCTCAAAGGGTCAAGTGAAATTAAGATTTATTATTCACCTTCTTTCACATTCATCTCTTTGTAAGCAATGAGTTTGGTCTTGTGTTTCCACTTATACCCTAACCAAATTGCAAGAAATAGCGGAATACTGATATAGGTTGAAAGTAGTCCTAACCAGTCAATTTTTCCACCAATCAGGGCTTGATAGTTCTGACCTAAAATAATGATGGAACAGAGAATAAATGCAAACCACGGTGCAAATGGAAAGAATTTTGCACGATAAGCGAGGTCTTCTAACTTATGACCTTGAGCTAAATAGCCTTTGCGGAAACGATAATGTGATATTGCTATGCCTAGCCAGACGATAAATCCACACATCCCAGACATATTAAGTAACCAGTTAAAAACTTGTTGCTCACCGATAAATGTCGTTAGGAAACATAATGCTGCAACTGCTGTAGTTGCATACAGTGCATTCATTGGAACGCCACGTGTATCTAATTTGGAGAACCACTTTGGCGCACGACCTTCTTTAGCCATATCAAATAGCATACGGGTAGAAGAGTACATTCCAGAGTTACCCGCAGATAAAATTGCACTCAGAATAACTGCATTCATTAAGCTTGCAGCAAATGCGAATCCTGCTTTTTCATAGAGAAGAGTAAATGGAGAAAGTGCAATATTTTCACTTTCTGCGGCATGCAGTAACAAAGGATTATCGTAGCTGACCAGTGTACCAATGATGAAAATACACAAAATATAGAAAAGTAGAATTCGCCAAAAAATCTGTTTGATCGCCAAAGGAATCGTTTTCTTAGGATCTTTTGATTCACCAGCAGCTACACCGACCATTTCAGTACCTTGAAATGAGAACCCTGCGATCATTGCAACACCAACCAGTGCTTGTAATCCACCAACGAATGGCGCATCACCTTTAGTCCAGTTGCTAAATGCAGAAACATTTGGAGTCAGCATAATTTTTGCAATCATTGCGATACCGATGATGATAAATACAATAATGGCAATAACTTTAATCATTGAAAACCAGAATTCACTTTCACCAAAGCCTTTGACCGTCATTGCATTGATTGCAAAGATCACAGCCAAAAATACAGCACTCCAATAGAAGCCAGAAATTTCTGGAAACCAAAATTTCATGATGAATTGGACGGCTACTAATTCAAATGCGACTGTAATCGCCCAGTTGTACCAATAGTTCCATCCTAAAGCAAAACCAAAACCTTCTTCTACATAGCGACTACCATAGGTGAAGAAAGCACCAGAACTTGGGTTATGAGTTGCAAGCTCACCTAAACTAGTCATCAAGAAATAAATCATGATTCCAATAAGTGCATAGGCGAGTAGCGCACCGCCAGGACCTGCGGTAGCAATCGTAGAACCTGAAGCAAGGAATAAGCCTGTACCAATCGATCCACCGATGGCAATCATATTGAGATGGCGTGCCCCAAGCTTACGCTGTAGGTGTTGAGGAGCAGAAATATCGCTCATAAGATTTCCTTAAACCGAATAAGGGTCAGTTGACACTTAAAATTACGTGTTAGGTTGAGATGTCAACCAACCTTGCCTGCACAGGCATATAATACTTTGAATCCCTGCTGATCAGCTTTCACTTCACATTGACCAAATTGTTGTTCAATGAGGGGAGGATAATTGAGAAAGCGATTGGCTACGATCCACAGTTCACCCGAACTTTTTAAATGCGATTTTGCTAAGCGACACAGAGTTTCACTTGCATCGTAATTAGTATGTATGCCTTGATGAAATGGTGGATTACTTACAATTGCATCCAAATCTTGAGGGGCGTCACTAAAGCCAGTAACTGGTTCAAGATTTAAATTTTCCAAGTTTAAGCCATTCTGTTCAAATGTGAACTTGGTTGACTGTAATGCAAAGGCATCAACATCAAGTGCAAAAATATGCTGTTCTGGGTTTAATTTGGCTAGATAGGCACTAATCACGCCAGCGCCGCAACCAAAGTCGGCAATCTTACCTGATTTTACTTCTTGAAGGTAAGGGAGCAAAACTGCTGTACCTACATCCAAATGATCTTGACTAAATACACCAGGAAGTGCGCAAATCGTGAGTGATTGCTGGTCGATTTGAATCGTATAGGTTTTTAACCAGTCTCGTAGTGATTTAGGTTGTGCTAATTTTTCGAGTGGCATCTGCCAAAGTTGGCAATGGCGTGCACTATCTAATTTGATAGCTTTTCCATATTGCTGTAATTGTTTAGCAGCACGTTCAATCCCACCTTTTTTCTCACCAACTAAAAAGACTGATTGACCTAGCTCTAAATGGCTGGCAACAGTATGCAAAATATAGTTTAAAAGCTCTTTTGATTTTGGAACAAAAATAACCACCTGATCATAGCGATTTGCTGGAAAATCAACGCAAAAATTTGATTTTATTTCTGCGTTTAGAAAGCCTTGATGATCTGCAAAGTTCCATGTCCAAACGGAAGCTTCGACTTCGACGGGTAAGCTTTTTACGAGCTGATCATTTGGGGCATTGATGAATAAAACTTGCCCTTTTAAATAATCTTGTTGACGTATGACAACTTCACTACGTGGATCCATATTGATCTCTCATCAAAAACAAAGCCCAGTCGTGAAACTGGGCACTTGCAATTGTTAACGAATTATTTTTGAGTTTCAGGTAAAACAATATTCAAAATCAAGGCTGCAATACCACCTGTTGCAACACCTGAGCTGAAAATATTTTTAAATAATTCAGGAAGGTGTTCTAGGATTTGTGGTACTTGTGCTACCCCTAAGCCTAGTGCTAATGAGATTGCAATAATTAACAATGCACGACGATCTAAATGGATCGTTGATAAAATATTAATACCAGATGCAGCCACGGCACCGAACATCACCATCACAGCACCGCCAAGTACCGCTTGTGGAACCGCTTGAATCACAGCAGCCACAGCAGGGAATAAACCTAATAAGATCAATAATGCTGCAATCCAAAGACCTACATAACGGCTCGCAACACCAGTCAACTGGATCACACCATTATTTTGTGCAAATACAGAACTTGGAAAAGTATTGAAAATACCTGCTAAGAAAGAGTTGGCACCATTAACTAGAACACCACCTTTGATGCGTTGCATCCAAATGGGGCCATCTACAGGTTGATTGGAAATTTTGCTGGTTGCTGTGACATCACCAATTGCTTCTAGAGAAGTTACTAGATAAATAAAAGCCATTGGAATAAACAAGCTCCAAGAAAAGCTCAATCCAAAATGCATTGGTGTTGGGATTTGAATAATCGGGGCTTCTTGTAATACGGAAAAGTTTAAATGTCCCATAAATCCAGCAAGTACATAACCGATGACTAAAGCGATCAAAATTGCTGAACTTTTCACCCAAATAATGCGAATTCTATTCAGTAAAATGATAATCCCCAAAACTGTACATGACATAATGAGATTATCTGCGTTTGCAAAGGTATTATCCTGCATTGCGGTATAACCACCACCCATGCTAATCAGTCCTTCTTTGATCAATGTTAGACCAATCAACAGAACGACGATTCCTGTAACGAGAGGAGTAATCAGCTTTTTTACCCAAGGTAAAATTTGAGATACGCCCATTTCGATAAATGAACCAGCGATTACGACACCAAAAATGGCAGCCATAACTTGTTCGACAGGTGTGCCAGCGGCTACCATTGCGCTACCTATACCAATGATAGGACCAATGAAATTAAAGCTAGTTCCTTGAACAATAAGTAATCCAGCGCCAAATGGACCAACTTTCTTACATTGCAAGAAAGTCGCGATCCCTGAAATGATTAATGACATAGAAAGAATCATATTGGTGTCTTCGCGAGACACACCTAATGCCAAACAAATCAATAATCCAGGGGTGACAATTGGCACTAAAATCGCTAAAAGATGTTGAAGCGCCGCTAAAAAAGCAATAAAAGGTTTCAGTCGATCATTTAGCCCATAGACTAGATCGAGCGGTTGTTCAGAGTGGGGATTTGACATGGGAGCATAAAAAAGCGGTAAGCATTAGTTGATTATTCTAATAGACTTAGACTACTTTACCAACGATTCTGTAACTATTCGTCAGAAAAAAATTGCTCTGTCAATAAACTGTCACTACTAAACTTTAGTATTTTTCTGTATAATTTGCCCTCAAATTTAAAGCGTATCGAATTTTACATGTCAGATATTAAAACTCTCCGTAACATTGCCATTATTGCGCACGTCGATCATGGTAAAACGACTCTTGTAGACAAACTTTTACAACAATCAGGTGCTCTTGGTGATCGCGCAGGCGAGATTGAACGTGTTATGGATTCTAACGCGCTTGAGTCTGAACGTGGTATTACCATTCTTGCGAAAAACACTGCAATCAAATGGTTAGATAAGCGTACTGATACTGAATACCGTATCAATATCGTGGATACCCCGGGACACGCAGACTTCGGTGGCGAAGTTGAACGTGTAATGTCGATGGTTGACTGTGTATTGCTTCTTGTTGACTCACAAGAAGGTCCAATGCCACAAACTCGTTTCGTAACGCAAAAAGCGTTCGCACGTGGTTTGAAGCCAATCGTAATCATTAACAAAGTTGACAAGCCAAGCGCTCGTTGTGACTGGGTTATTGATCAAGTATTCGACTTATTTGATAACTTAGGTGCATCTGATGAGCAATTGGACTTCCCAGTTGTTTATGCTTCAGGTCTTCGTGGTGTGGCTGGTCCATCACCAGAAGAATTAGCAGATGATATGACACCGTTGTTTGAAACGATTGTTGATATCGTAGAACCACCAGCAGTTGATGTTGATGGTCCATTCCAGATGCAGATTTCATCACTTGACTATAACAGCTTCGTCGGTGTTATCGGTGTTGGTCGTATTCAACGTGGTTCTGTAAAATTAAACACTCAAGTCACTGTAATTGATAAGGATGGTAAGACACGTAATGGTCGTATCCTTAAAATCATGGGTTACCACGGTCTAGAGCGTGTTGATGTTGAATCTGCTTCTGCTGGTGATATCGTTTGTATCACAGGTATTGATGCACTCAATATTTCTGACACGATTTGTGATCCGAAAAATGTTGAAGCATTACCTGCATTGTCTGTTGATGAACCTACAGTTTCGATGACGTTCCAAGTGAACAACTCACCATTTGCGGGTAAAGAAGGTAAATTCGTTACTTCACGTAATATCCGTGAACGTCTTGATCGTGAATTGATTCACAACGTTGCATTACGTGTTGAAGATACTGATAGTCCAGACCGTTTCAAAGTTTCAGGTCGTGGTGAACTTCACCTTTCAGTATTGATTGAAAACATGCGTCGTGAAGGCTTTGAAATGGGCGTATCACGTCCACAAGTCATCATGAAAGAAATCGATGGTGAAAAACAAGAGCCATACGAAAACGTAACTTTTGACGTTGAAGAACAGCATCAAGGTTCTGTAATGGAACAAATGGGCTTCCGTAAAGGCGAAATGACCAATATGGAAGTTGACGGTAAAGGCCGTATCCGTATTGAAGCAACTGTACCTTCACGTGGCTTGATTGGTTTCCGTTCTGAATTCTTAACCATGACTTCTGGTACAGGGATCATGACATCAAGCTTCTCGCATTACGGTCCAGCGAAAGCAGGTACTGTTGCGAAACGTCAAAATGGTGTGTTGATTTCTATGGTTCAAGGGACTTGCTTGGGCTATGCACTCTTTACACTTCAAGACCGTGGTCGTTTATTTGCTAAGCCACAGCTTGAAGTATATGAAGGCATGATCATTGGTATTAACTCACGTTCAGATGATATGGTTGTTAACCCAACCAAAGCGAAGCAATTAACCAACGTTCGTGCATCAGGTACTGATGAAGCACTGACTTTAACACCTGCATTGGAATATACGCTAGAACAAGCGCTTGAATTCATTGAAGATGATGAGTTAGTTGAAGTAACACCAAAATCAATTCGTATTCGTAAGCGTTACTTGACTGAAAACGAACGTAAGCGTAACCGTGATAAATAATTTTTCTTAACTGAAAAAGAAAAAACCGCTAATTCTATTTAGCGGTTTTTTATTATATAAGATAAATGAATACATCATGCTTAAGTTCATATTTTTATTACAATAAAATATGTTGTTAAAGTGTGAAATAACTTTGTTTTTTTTAGAATAATATTAAATTATCAATATTATGATGAATAACTGTGCCTATGTAATAAACAATGCAAAAGTAGGTGCGATCACGTCAATTCTGGAGAGTTATAAATGAGTATTATTCAAGAATTTAAAGAATTTGCCATCAAAGGTAATATGATGGATCTTGCCATTGGTGTCATCATTGGTGGTGCATTTGGTAAAATTATTGATTCATTGGTGAAAGATATCATCATGCCACTTATTTCAGTTATTACTGGTGGGGGTGTTGATTTTACGCAGAAGTTTATTGTGCTAGGAGACAATCCAAATAATTTACAGTCTTTAGATCAATTAACGAAAGCAGGTGTCAATGTTTTAACCTATGGTAATTTCTTAACCATCTTTATTAATTTCATTATTTTGGCATGGGTTGTGTTTCTTATGGTGAAAGTAATGAATCGTATGCGTAAACAAAAAGAAGCAGCACCAGCGCCTACACCAGAAGATATTCAGTTGTTACGTGAAATCCGTGATGAATTGAAAAAACAGGGTTAATAGACCTTGATACAGAAAACGGCATTTGATATGCCGTTTTTTTATTGTAGATTGGAATAAAATTAGCTAAAGAACGATAGATGAATAATCGTTTTTACATAGAAAACTTTCTACATTCATTTTAAGATGCGGAGCGTATTGCTAGGGGATTAACCAACATGAACAGATTATTTGTTTACGGCACACTTTGTCCAAATCGAGAAAATTCGCATATTTTAGGAAATATAGGTGGTGATTGGCAAAAGGCACAAGTACATGGAACTGTGCATGTACTTGATTGGGGGCCTGACAAAGGTCTGCCAGCCATTGTGCTCAATGAAAATGATCCTTTAGTTGATGGCTATCTTTTTAGTACAGAAAAGTTAGAGCAAAACTGGCAAATGTTGGATGATTTCGAAGGCTTCCAATATCAACGCGTTGTTGCACCAGTGATATTAGATTCAGGTGAAAAAGTTGAAGCTTGGACTTATGTCATGCAGCCAAAGATTTGAATACGTTACTGGAGGGGCGCAGAAATACTTTACTTCGAAGGCTATCTCAGCCCATCCATACGAAATTTAATCTCAACTAAGTGAAAGCCAAATTGGCTTTTGATTGGACCATGTAAAATACGCTCGGCTGCAGTAAAAACTAACTTATCAATCACAGGCACAAGCTGTCCTTTTTTTACTTCACCCAGTTCACCACCGCGTTTAGCTGAATTACAGGTTGAATATTGTTTGGCAATTTTGCTGAAATCAGCACCTGACTGAATTCGTTTTTTTAACTGTTCAGCAAGATCTTTATCTTTTACTAAAATATGTCGAACGATTGCGGTTTGCATGAAATTAGTCTCCCTCAAATAGATTTGCAACTAAGCTTTGGTGGATTTTAGAGGCTGACACTGCGGGCAAAATACACTGGCACGTTGACCAAGTTTTAAATTCTCCAGTGTGGTTTCACAGTTCACACACATTTCACCAGCTCGACCATAAGCAAGGAGTGTTTGTTGGAAGTATCCATTTTCACCCATTGCATTGGTATAATCGCGTAATGTAGAACCACCTAGCTCAATTGCATGCTTTAGAATGCGTTTTACTTCAATCACTAAGCTTTCAATTTGCACTAAACTCAATGTTGAAGCGGGTTGTGCAGGATGTATACCGACATTGAATAAGCTTTCAGTCGCATAAATATTACCAACGCCTACTACATTATGATTATCCATTAAAGCAATTTTGATGCCGACATTCTTTTTTGAGAGTTTTTCAAATAAATAAACAGCGTTAAATTCATCACTTAGCGGTTCTGGCCCTAAGGTATCGATCAATTTCTCTTGATTGTTTTGATCTAACCATAGAATACAACCAAAGCGACGTGGATCATGATAGCGAAGCTGTTGATCTTCGAAGTCGATTAGAAGATGATCATGTTTACGCAATTCTTCGTTTGCTTCACATAAACGAAAGCTGCCTGACATACCTAAGTGCCATAGCATCTGATCTCGTTCAAATTCAGCCAAAATATATTTAGAACGACGTTTAAGCGCCATTAAACGTTGCCCAATCAGTTTGTTCAAATCATCGGGTATAGGCCAACGTAAACTTGAGTTATAGACCTGTATTGATTGGACTCGTTGTTCTAAGAGTGGGAGTAAACTGGTCTTAGTAGTTTCAACTTCTGGAAGTTCAGGCATATTCAGCTCAAGTTGTTTTCAACAACAATACAATGAGGGTAAATGTTTCATTTACAATTATGCTGATATTTATTTTTAATTGCGAATCATGATGAAAAAATACTTTGATCTTTTCGCTAAGGTTAAATCTCTAACACAACAATAAAATAATCAAAATTTAGCTTTAAGAAACTATTTCATCATCGCCACACAGAAATAAGGAATACCCATGCCTTCACTAAAAATTAACTTGTTATACAGTTCAGTTGCAATAACTATGGGCATGGCAAGTACTTTTGTATGGTCAGAGGAATCTAGTAATGATCAAATTGAACCTTTACCTGTAATTAAAGTCGAAGCTACTCGTACTGACACGCCTTATATGCAAACACCAGCATCTGTTTATCGAATTGATGCCCCTAAAAATGATCAATCTTTGCAGGTTAATTTAACAGAACTTGTTAAGGGGATTCCGAGCGTTCAATTACGTAATCGGGAAAATTATGCTCAAGACTTGCAGCTCTCAATGCGTGGTTTTGGTGCTAGATCGACCTTTGGGGTGCGGGGAATACGTTTATATGTTGATGGAATACCTGCAACGATGCCTGATGGGCAGGGGCAAACTTCTAACATTGATATGAATAGTTTGAGTCATTTAGAGGTTTTGACTGGACCATTTTCTTCACTGTATGGTAATTCATCTGGTGGAGCTGTTCTTGCAACTACTCGAGAAGGGCAGGGTAAGGATTCTGTAGAAATGAGTTATTCAGGCGGCAGTCATAACAAAAATCATGCAGGGCTAGTTTTACAAGGGGGCGCTAAAAATCAAAATGAGCCGAGCTATATCATTAGTTCCTCATATTTTAATACGGATGGTTATCGCGATCATAGTAGCGCAGAAAAAGTCTTAAATAATGCGAAACTGACATGGAATTTGGAAGATGGCAGTAAAATTAATTGGGTTACTAACTATGTGAAGATTCATGCTGATGATCCACAGGGATTAAATAGAACTCAGTGGCAACAAAATCCTCGTCAAGTTAATGATGCTAATAATACTTACAATGTTCGTAAAGATATTGAGCAAACTCAGACAGGTGTAACTTGGTCTAAGCCGATTAATGATCACAATGAATTATATGCTATGGCTTATTTTGGTAACCGCCAAGTCACGCAGTATCAATCTATACCACGTGGAACAATAACGTTAGACGATAAGGGTAATCCAGTTTACTCAGGTCAAAGAAATCCTAATCATGCTGGTGGTGTGATTGATTTTGAACGTAATTATTATGGTGCTGATTTCCGCTGGACAGTTAATGAATTATTACCTAATACAAAATTCAGTGCAGGGATTGCTGTCGATAGTATGGATGAGGATCGTAAAGGCTATGAAAACTTTAATTTAGTCAACGGTAATCCATCTTATGGTGTAAAAGGTACATTACGCCGTGATGAAGACAATAGTCTGTGGAATGTTGATCCTTATCTACAAGCTTCGTGGCAGTTTTTACCGACTTGGCGTTTAGATACAGGTGTACGTTATAGCAATGTGCATTATAAATCAAAAGATCATTTTACTGCTGAGCCTGATCAGTATGGAACAGTCAATGGTGATGACAGCGATAAAACTGATTACAACAAGGTCTTACCATCGGCAGTTCTAAGTTGGCAAATAATGCCTGAGTTATTGGCTTATGTCAGTTACGCTAAAGGTTTTGAAACCCCAACCTTTACTGAAATGGCTTATCAAACAGATTCAACGAAATCTGGATTTAACTTTGATTTAAAACCAGCAACCAGCGATAACTACGAATTGGGTTTAAAATCACAAAATCAGCTCGGTGATTTTACGCTGGCTGTTTTCCAGAGCAAAACCCAAAATGATATTGTTTCTGCGGGTACTTCTAATGGACGTTCGACATTTAGAAATGCAGATAAGACTCTTCGTGAGGGAGTTGAATTTAGTTGGAATAAAAAGTTATGGAAAGATCTAGAGATCAACACGAGTTATAGCTATTTAGATGCTAAGTTTGATGCTGCCATTCCTGCTGTTGGCGCAGTAAAGGCTGTTCAAAAGGGGAACGTCATTCCAGGAATTGCAAAGAACCAAGCTTTTCTTGCTTTAGCGTGGAAACCAGAACAGGGCTTCTATACAGGGATTGATGCCCAATATATGGATAAGGTCTATGTAGATGACATAAACAGTGATACAGCACCAAGTTATACTGTTGCTTCAATTTATACTGGCTATGCATGGAAGTATGCAGATTGGCGCATTAATGGCTTTGCGCGTATAGATAACCTGTTTGATAAAAACTATGCAGGCTCTGTAATTGTAAATGATAGTAATAGCCGTTTCTTTGAACCTGCAGATGGCCGGAACTGGAGTGCTGGTCTAAAAGTCTCTAAACAATTTTAAAATTATAAATATTGGCAGCACTTTTTTATGTGCTGCCAATATATGATTACTTTTTAGGTGGTTGAGTTGCTACTGGTGCTGCTTTTTGAGCGGCAATAGCTTGTTCAACTTTTTCCAAAGATTCTTTAGCATTTGGAATATTTTGGGCTGCTAAGGTCTTGAATATTTTTTGAGCTTCAGGAAGATTTTGGTCAACTACATCTCCGTTCGCCATCAAATTCCCAAGAACCATTAACGATGGTGCATATCCTTTAGAGGCTAAAGAGCGAAAGCTGTTCACAGCAACCTGCTGTAGGACAGGATTTTTATTTTTATTTCCCATACCTAGATCGTAGATCGCCTTTAGGTGTATCGCTGGATAATAATTCTTTTGTATCAATGGACGTAGCTGTCGAATCGCCAATTGGTCGTACTCTGGTTTTCCTTGAGCAAATAATATCGTTGCCACCTCTACACCAGCTTCTTCTGAGCCTTGTTTCGCAGCTTTATCTAAATATATTTTATACTTCTGTATGTCTTTCGTGATACCAATATTGCTTTTACCATATCGATATATTTGTGCGAGTTCATAACTCGCCTTGCCAAATCCTTTATTTGAGGCATCTTGAAAGTATTCAAATGCCTTTTTTTCATCTTTTGATGTGCCTAAGCCTTGCTGAGTCATAGAGCCAAGATTATAAATTGCTTGAGCATTACCCGATACCGCAATTCGCTGAATTTCTTGGAAAGCAGCTGTGTAGTTTTTTGCTTCATAAAGTTGGTTTGCTTTAGAAAATATTACATCAGCATTACCTTTTTCTGCAGCAAATACTGAGTTACAGGTTATGGCAATTAAGCTAGCAATAAGCAATTTTTTCATCTTCTTTCCTTTCAGTTTGGTCTGCTATCACTCCTTTGCGTAGCAGAAAGCAATCTTTAACCCTAATCATAAATTTATAATCTGAAATGTAAATCTTGATTTTGTATAAGTGTTGAATGCAATTTATTGGCTTAATCAGAGTATTAATTTCTCTAAATCTATGAAAAATATAATAACGAGTCTTAATAGAAATAACCTTATTCAAACTCTATGGAGATACTGTGAATTAATCATAAATATTCTTTACATTATGAAAGTTTAGCTTTCTAAGCAGTTACTAGTTTTGTTGCAAATCAACAGGAATTGCTGCAATTCGAATTACATTTTTTAAGAAAAACAGATATCTACTCAAAAGGTTAAATTACTGCATGAAGATTTTCGAACAGCTTGAATAATGTGCTTATCGTCATTCAATAGATTTCATTAAGGAGTTGTAGTAAAGGATAACCATGTTATTACAGCTCCAAAAATGAAAAAGGTCTTTACAACTGTTAACTTGGTCTTGCTACATCACCATTCAAAGCCTCTGGTAAATCTAGGATATCTAGTCCTAATTCTTCTAAAGCTGTTGGCTTGGCAATCACGAGCGCTAAATAACCATCATTAATATTTACACTATTTACAACTTCAACATCCTTATTTAGCTGTGTTGCTGGAGCAGGCAGATCACCTTTGGCATGAATTAGATGTAACCAGTGTTTAGGTTTAGCTTTAAACCAAAGACGAGCTACAATTTCTTGACCTAAATAACAGCCCTTATCAAAATGTACGCCGTCTCGCTGATGTAATCGTAATTCTTGTGGCTGGAATAAGTGTTCTGTTGTTTTGCTAATCCAAGCTTGCCCTGACTTGATCGCTTCAATCTGCCAAGTATAGATATCCGTTTCATTTGAAGAAAATTCTGTTTGGATTCCATGTATAGTTGGAAAAACAGAACCTATTTCTTCTAATTTCATCTTAGAAAAAGCACCAAATTTCTTAATGTGCTTGGCAAACTCTTCAGCTTGATCGTGAGTCGTAACTAGTTCAAAACTTTCTGTATTTAGCTTTTTTATCCACAAACCAAAATGAATTCGTCCTTTTAAATCGCAAATAGCAGTGTAGCGACTTTCATTTAAAGCTAAACGTTCAACATGAACTGTCACCTGACCTTGTAAAAATTTTTGTGCATCAACACCATTTAAACTAAAAGCCGTAAAAGTAAGCTCACTCATTGATCGATCCTAAACTATTTGTTCATCTAAAAACATAAAGACATTTTGCGCCATTTTTTATAAAAATGCAGCCTGAAATTCTCGATAATCGTAGCCAAATAGAAGATTAGAAGTGTCGCTAACATTTTGAAAACCGCTATGATATTTTTAGTCAATAAAACTATGCATTAAAAATAAAAATTCAACTCATAAGATGATAGGGAATCAATAATGGCTAATCATTTTGGACTTAACCGAGAGCAAATCGCTCGTGCAGCGATGCGAACAGCATTAGAAAATCAACAAGCTGAAGATAGTGTCGAGTTATTTATTCAACATCACCTCGAAGAGATTGAACCTGATTATTGGGAAAAGCATTTTGGAACCAGTCAACCCAATTGTTTACAAGTTCTAGAACACTTAGTGCTTGTTCATCAATTTGAAGATGAAGACCTAGAAACAATGGAAATGTTGGATTTTAGCTTACCAGAAGAAGTAACTAACTATGTTATTTGCGTGAGTTTTGATGCTAAAGGTGAAGTGGTTGATATCTCTATGGAAAGTTAGTTTTGTCTTTTCAGGTGGTGTTTAATGGATATTCAAATTAAGAGAATTTATGAGGATTATGAAAAATCAGATGGGTTAAGGATCCTTGTTGACCGTTTATGGCCAAGAGGAGTATCAAAGGAAAAAGCACATCTTGATTTATGGTTAAAGGAAATAGCACCATCAACACAATTACGTACTGCATTTTGCCATAAAGTAGAAAATTGGTTGGAATACCAAGATAAATATTATGAAGAATTGTCTAGGAATCCATGTATTACTGAGTTGGTACACTTGGCTGAAAAAAATAAGCTAACCCTTATATGCTGCAAAGGATCCAAACTTGAATCATGCTTTGGTGCTTAAAAATTTTATATTAGCTAAGGAAAAATGAATTTTTATAATTTTAACAATACTTAAAATGATGTTTTGAAAAAAATTGTCTTTGATTCATAATAGCATTTTGAGTTTCTTTTATGTCTTTGCCAAATTGTCCAAAATGCCAATCAGAATATACTTATCAAGAAGCTGATTTATTTATTTGCCCTGAGTGTGCACACGAGTGGAAAGAGGGTTCTGTTGCCACAAATGAATCAGAAGAAATCATTAAAGATGCAAATGGTAATGTATTGGTTGATGGGGATAGTGTTACTGTTATTAAAGATTTAAAAATAAAAGGTTCGTCTTCTGTTGTAAAAGTTGGTACAAAAGTAAAAACGATTCGTTTAGTTCACGGTGCAAGTGATGGTCATAATATCGATTGTAAAATTGATGGTATAGGCGCTATGAAACTTAAAGCTGAATTTGTAAAGAAAGCGTAGTTTAAGCATAAGAAAAGCAGCAGAAATGCTGCTTTTCTTATAAATTACTAAATGAGAACAAAAAACAATCTTCTATAGTTTTCTACTCAACTATATTGAAACAACAATTTATAAATAACAACTCCGATAAGAGAGGTTCTCATGGCAGGTTGGTTTGAAGTCAGTCAAGCGAATGATGGGCAGTATCACTTTGTTTTAAAAGCAGGGAATGGTGAGCCCATTCTAAATAGTGAACTTTATAAAACAAAAGCCGCAGCGCTCAATGGTATAGCATCTGTTCAAAAAAATAGTCCAGATGATGGGCGATATGAGCGAGTGGTAGCAAAAAATGATAAACCTTATTTTAATTTAAAAGCAGCGAATCATCAGGTGATTGGAACTAGCCAATTGTATTCAAGTGAACAATCACGCGATAAAGGGATTGAATCTGTTAAAAATAATGGTTCATCAGAGACCATAAAAGATTTAACTGCCTAAATTTAGAAAATAAAAAAAGCCGTTTCAAAAACGGCTTTTTTACTATCTGATAATTAGCAATTAACCAGCAAGTTTTTTGATTAACTCTTCTTTACTTAGATTAGTTGATTCTTCATCACGACGACCTTTGTATTCAAAAGTACCAGCGTCTAAGCCTTTTTCACCGATTACAATACGATGAGGAATACCCATCAATTCAAGATCAGAGAACTTAACACCAGGGCGTTCATTACGGTCATCTAATAACACGTCATAACCTTGGGCTTGTAATTCAGCATAAAGTGCTTCTGCTGCCTCAAGAGTACGCGGCGATTTATGAGCATTCATTGGAACGATTGCAACTTCGAATGGTGCGATTGCTTGTGGCCAAATAATGCCTTTATCGTCAAAGTTTTGCTCAATTGCTGCAGCAACTACACGTGTGACACCGATACCATAGCAACCCATTGTGACAGTAAATGGTTTCCCATCTTCGCCAAGTACTTTACAAGCTAATGCTTCAGAATATTTCGTACCGAGTTGGAAGATATGACCAACTTCGATCCCTCGTTTAATCTGCAAAGTACCTTTACCATCTGGTGATGGATCGCCTTCAACCACATTACGAAGATCATAAACTTCACTATACTTCGCATCTCGTTCCCAGTTTAAGCCAGTAGCATGCTTATCAACTTGGTTAGCACCCGCGATAAAATCAGATAATACAGATGCTGCACGATCAACAATTACGGTTAAGCCTTTTTCTACAAGTCCCTGAGGACCACAGAAGCCAGCTGTTAAACCATTTTGCTTTAATTGTTCTTCTGTAGCAAAGCTCAGAGGCGCTGCAATAAGAGGATGTTTTTCAGCTTTAATCTCATTCAGTTCGTGATCACCGCGTAAGAAAAGTGCAATTACTGGAATATTGCCGTTTTCATCCGCGATACCTTGTACAAGTAGAGCTTTGATCGATTGTTTCGCTTCAGCATTTAAAAAACCACAGACATCTTCAATCGTTTTTTGATTTGGTGTTTCAACGATTTTAAATTCTTGTGTAGCTGCTAAACGCTCACCAACTAACACAGCCTCAGCCATTTCAACGTTAGCTGCGTAATCTGATTCTGTAGAGAAGGCGATGTCGTCTTCACCACTAGATGCCAATACATGAAACTCATGCGATGCAGAACCACCAATCGAGCCTGTATCAGCCTGAACTGGGCGGAAGTCCAATCCTAATCGTGTGAAAATACGGCTGTATGTGTCATACATTACATCGTAAGTTTCTTGAAGAGATTCTTGGTTTGCATGGAAAGAATAAGCATCTTTCATGATGAATTCACGTGAACGCATCACGCCAAAACGAGGGCGAATTTCATCACGGAATTTGGTTTGAATCTGGTAGAAATTTAGTGGTAATTGTTTATAACTTTTAAGTTCATTACGCGCTAAATCGGTGATGACTTCTTCATGCGTAGGTCCCAGTACAAAGTCATTTGTATGGCGATCTTTGAAACGTAATAATTCAGGTCCGTATTGTTCAAAACGACCAGACTCTTCCCATAGTGCAGCAGGTTGTGTGACTGGCATAAAGACTTCTAATGCACCAGAACGATTCATTTCTTCACGAACAATCGCATCAACTTTCTTTAGAACACGTGTTCCCATGGGCAACCAAGAGTATAAGCCAGAAGCTAATTTACGAATCATCCCCGCACGTAACATAAGCTGATGAGAAATAACTTCAGCATCATTTGGGGTTTCTCTTAACGTTGCAAATAAAAAGCGGCTTGCGCGCATGGAAACTATCCTAGAGTTAAATGTTGTCTAAAAATTAGTTTACAAAAAGGACTTTTAAGATGTCTATTTTGAATTGAGCGCATTATGACATGAATCATTCAATTTCGGAAAAGTTAGCACATCCAATTCAAGCGAAAGTTGTATAAAGAGGAAGGTAATTATTGATTACGAGATGCTTCATCTTGTTCTAATTTATTTAAGCGACGAATGATCTCAGTATAATCTGACTCAGTTTTATGATAGCTATTACGTAAACTTTCAACAGTGTTTTTTACATTATCAATATTTTGAGCATTATTGGCTAAATTGTTCTTGAGTGATGCTGGAATTGATTCTCCTTTGCGATGATATTCCATTTCTTGACGCTTGAAGCTGATCTTATCGCGTTGTAACTGTTGTAATTGGTTCTGCTGATAATTCAACTGCTTTTTAATGTTTGCTAACGTTTGATCACGTTTTATTGCTGCAATTTTTGCACTTCCATAGGCGCGTTTGAGCTTTAAATCTTTTTCTCTTTGTCTAGCTAAAGCTTCACGATGAGATGCTTGTTGAGCATCTTGATTTGCATTATAAGGTTGATTTCGTTTGATTACTTGCATGTTACGATCGAGTGCTTCATACCCATAACGAATATGCTCTGGTGTCACAGAAGTACTAACATTAGCAACACCATTTCTGTCGTAGTAACGATACCATGCTGCTTTGGGTTGATCAGTTGCTGCGAAAGTTGATGTATAAAAAAAACATAAAAAAAATGCGCAAATGTAATTACGAGCAATCGTTGTAAAGTGACGAATGCGGAAACCGCACTTTAACGAACCAGTCATTACATTCCCCGATAAAAAGTTAATTAAATCACTTATTTTTAAATAATAATCAGTAGTATATTAGTAGCTATTTATACAATTAAAAATACTTCTTATGCAAAAAAAATAGGAATTTGATGAAAAGTGTGAACTGCTTGGTATTGTTTTGAAAAACTGATAGTTTGGTTCAAAAAACTTCATTGATAATGTAAGTAAAGATATGTTAAAAATATCAACTAGTCTGTATAAAACAAATTAAACAACCATAATTTGTATTGAGTGAATGGGGCAGGACAATAAATGGAAGATAAATTTCAAAATTTAAAAGTAATGGTGATTGACGATTCTAAAACGATTCGACGTACAGCTGAGACACTGTTACAACGCGAAGGTTGTGAGGTGATTACAGCTGTCGATGGTTTTGAAGCATTATCGAAAATTGCGGAAGCAAATCCTGATATCGTATTTGTCGATATTATGATGCCTCGTCTAGATGGTTACCAAACCTGTGCATTAATTAAAAACTCTCTAAATTATCAAAATATTCCAGTAATCATGTTATCAAGCAAAGATGGTTTGTTTGATCAAGCCAAAGGGCGTGTTGTGGGGTCAGATGAATATTTAACTAAGCCATTTAGTAAAGATGAGCTGTTAAGTGCGATTCGTAACCACGTAAGCGCATAAAATTTAAAATCGAGGAAAAAATGGCTCGTATACTTATTGTAGATGATTCTCCTACTGAAACGTTTCGTTTTAGAGAAATTTTGACAAAGCACGGTTATGAAGTTTTAGAAGCAACTAATGGTGCTGACGGTGTAACAATGGCACAGGCTGAGTTACCAGACCTTGTGTTAATGGATGTGGTAATGCCAGGGATGAATGGCTTTCAAGCAACACGTCAAATCAGTAAAGGTAAGGATACACAACATATTCCAGTCGTGATTGTAAGTACCAAAGATCAAGCGACAGACAGAGTATGGGGTAAACGTCAAGGTGCTTGTGATTACTTAACTAAGCCTATTGATGAACAGCAACTGATAGATGTGATCAAGCAACTATTAAGTTAATTGTACGAGCCTTTTCAATACTCAATATGGGATAGGTTATGGCTGCAAATGGATTTATCGAATTGCTTCGCTTATCCAAGCGAGGCAATAAACAATACGCTTCAACACAAAATGAAGTCAGTCGTTGGTCTGGTATTGCATTTGAGATGTTAGGGCAATATTTTGTTGCGCCACTTGGGGAAATTTCGGAGGTGATTTATCCACCGAAATATACTCCTGTACCAAATACTCAATCATGGGTGCGTGGTTTGGCAAATATTCGTGGGCGGTTGCTCTCAGTTTCTGATTTAACACATTTTATTTCAGGACAAAGGAGCCAATTTTCACCAACGCAAAAAGTAATTTGTATAAGCCATCAAGATCATTATGTTGGTTTGGTTGTAGACCAAGTTTTGGGGATTCAGCACTTTAATAAAAAGAGTTTTTTTTCTCAAAGTTCTGAACTAGACAATAAGCTCAAAGAGTATTGTCAGGGATACTTCCACCAACATAACCAACAATGGCATGTATTTTTACTGAGTCGGTTGTTGCAAAACCCTCAATACATGAATGCATCAATAAAATTTATAAACTAATTTTTACGCTACGGAACATAAATGCGTATTCAGGGGAGAAGCTGGTATGGGCTTTAAACTTAAAAAGAAAAATGGCAGTGGTAATGATAGTTCTGGTGCTAAGAAGAGCAGCGCATTTTTAGAAAAAATACGCACTCAATTAGATCAGTTTTCACGATTATTCGGTGAAACTGAGAAATCTAGACCGATTCTTTATCGAGCTTTAATCGCTTTAGCTCTAGCAGTTATCCTCTTAATTTACCTTTTTGTCAGTGTTCCACGTTCAAACCAATTAACTCGTAGTTTGGGTGAGTTGCGTTTGTTATCGCAGATGATTTCGCGCCAAGCAACAGAGGCAACGGCTTCAGGTACACCTGAAGCGATGAAGAGTTTGGTTGAGTCAGAAAAACGATTTGCTGAGAACTTGGAACTTGTTGAGAATATTTATGGTAAAGGCTCAGCAGAGTACAAAAAAGTAAATGAACTTTGGACTAATGTTTCTAAAAACATTGATTTAATTGCTTCGCAACAAAAAGTCATTAATCAGCTTTATGATACGAACATTTCCATCAGTGAAACGATTCCTGAAATTCAGGCTGAGTATAACTTGATGGTTGATCAAATGGTTCGTGAGAACATGCCAAGTAGTCAGGTAATTATCACTAAAAACCAAGTGTTTATTGCAGAACGTATTTTACGTTCAATTAACTCAGTACTAGTAGGTACGGATAACTCTAGTATCTCTGCAAATGACTTCGGTGCTGACATTGATACTTTTGGTGTTTACTTAAATGCTCAATTAAATGGTAGTGCTGAACTTGGTGTAGATCGTATCGAATCACCTGATTTACGTGAATCTGTGGATAGCATTAAATCTGATTATGATGCTGTTCTAAAATCAGCTGCAGAAACAGTATTACAGAATGCCAATCAAATCGTTCGTGTTCGTCAAGCTTCATCTCAAATTTTCTCTCAATCAGATGCCTTACTTGAGTCATTAAATGCATTATCTGATAAAGCAGAGGGTGGTTGGGGTAATGTTGTTGCAGGTATCGTATTAATTGGTGCTTTGGGACTATTGGTTTTCTCTGCGTTACAATTACTCGCATTACGTAGTAATACTGATAAAGAGCGTGTAACTCGTTTACAAGATGAATATGACCGTAACCAAAATGCGATTTTACGTTTACTTGATGAGATTGCCGACTTAGCTGACGGTGACTTACGTTCTTATGCAACAGTATCAGAAGACTTTACGGGTGCGATTGCCGACTCGATTAACTTCGCAATTGATCAGTTACGAGATCTAGTTTCTCGAATCACTGAGACATCTCAAGAAGTTGCACGATACACGCAAGATACACAGAATATTACTAACCAGTTAGCTGAAGCTTCTGAGCACCAAGCACAAGAAATTGCAGGTGCATCTGCTGCAATGAATGAAATGGCATTGTCAATTGACCAAGTATCAGCCAACGCTTCTGAATCTGCTGATGTAGCATTGCGTTCTGTACAAATTGCATCAAACGGGGCAGATGTTGTAAACCGTTCAATCGAAGGTATGGATCATATTCGTGAGCAGATTCAGGAAACCTCTAAACGTATTAAACGTTTGGGTGAATCTTCTCAAGAAATTGGTAACATCGTATCGTTGATTAATGATATTGCCGATCAAACAAACATCTTGGCATTAAACGCAGCAATTCAAGCATCGATGGCTGGTGAAGCTGGTCGTGGTTTCGCGGTAGTTGCGGATGAGGTACAACGTCTAGCTGAACGTTCAGCATCAGCAACTAAACAGATTGAAGGATTGGTAAAAACAATTCAAACAGATACCAATGAAGCCGTAATTTCAATGGAACAAACAACGGCAGAGGTTGTTCGCGGTGCAAACTTGGCAAAAGATGCGGGTATTGCACTTGACGAAATTCAAACGGTATCTGGCGACTTAGCGAAATTGATTGCAAGCATTTCTGATGCCGCAAAACTACAATCTGCTTCAGCAAGTCATATTGCAACTACGATGAACGTCGTTCAAGAAATTACATCTCAAACGACTACTGCAACCTTCGATACAGCTCGTTCTGTTTCTGAATTGGCAAGCATGGCTGAATCATTACGTGAGTCTGTAACTGACTTTAAGTTACCTGAATAAACATTGAGTCAGAGGGTTGCTGAGAATCAACCCTCTGACTGAAATGAAATTTAGAATATCTCGGCAAGATGATGAGTATATGGAACGACATCTTGTACGGTTGGTACACGTATTTTTAAGCCACAATTAGTGGATAAAAACGAAAGAAGCCGCTATGAAAGAAATATTAAAAACATTAGTTGAAACGATGACGCTTCCTGAAGACAGTTATCTTGAGCAGGACTCAGAGATTCTTGATATTTTTATTGAAGAGTTAGATGAGATTTTTGTTGAATTAGAACCATTATTAGTTCAATGGATCGAACACCCTGATCAAAAAGATGTAATTACAGATATTCGCCGCCACTTTCATACATTGAAAGGTTCTGGTCGAATGGTCGGTGCGAAATCATCAGGCGAATTGGCATGGACTGTTGAAGATACTCTGAATCGCATAATTGCAGGTACCATTTCACTGGATCAGAATATTCAGCAATATGTACAAACGGTATTCAATATCTATAGATTTAAACTCGTCCAAGATTTTAAATCAGTTCAAGCTCATCATATTAATTTAAAGCCATTAGTGTTATTGGGGCAGCAACTACAAAAAGAACAAAGCCTTGAGCCTGCTTTAGCCGAATTGCTACAACTGTCAGTTACTTTAGATAAAGAAGATGTCATGACAGGCTTGGAAGTAAGTGCTGACGATAGTTTGGAAGAAGCAAAAGCTGTTTCTAATGAAGAAAATCTTGTTGAAGACCAAACTGAAGAAGATGGTTTAATAAAAGAAACTTTAGCAATCTTCTTAGAAGAGTCGGAAGATCATTTAGCAACGATTGATCAATTTTTGTTAAAAGATTGTCCAACAAATGATAATTACAATACCTTGATTCGAGCTTTACATACCTTGCGTGGTAGTTCAGCTATGGCACATGTAGATCAGGTATTTGATGCAAGTTCAAAAGTTGAGAACTTATTCAAAACGCTCTTACAAGAAGAATTAGATTCAAGTTCGGATGAAACTGCATTACTCATCCATTATGCTCAGTTTGTGCGTGATTATTTACACACACTTAAACAAGAAGGTCCAAAGCAAAAGTTTGATGAAATTTTTGATACCTTCAATTTTGCTTGGGATAGCTATGATTTTCAATTGGAAGAAAAACAAGGGGATACCGTACGTCCTCAAGGTCTTGTTTCTCAATTATTAGAGCTTGATATCAATGATCTGCTTGATGTGGAGTTTGATTTTGAAAAGCGTGCCCGCAGTGAATTTCCTCAGTATATTCAAACATTAAGTAAGCAAACAGAGCTCTTATTACAGCATACTCATCATCATGCAACAATTGGGATGTATCAGTACACAAGTCTGTTACGTTCAAGTTATCAAGATCTTCTATTCAAACCGAGTTTATTAAATCTTGATTATGCTTTTGAGTTATATCAGCAAGTTCATCAACACTTTATTCAATTATTTGATACTTTGGCAGCAGGACAACGGGTAACTTTGACTAAAGTTCATGAGCGTATTCTCAATGAACTGAGTTCATTTACTCAGCAGAATGTTGAAAGTGTTGCATCAAGTGATGAATTACTTGCTGAGATTGTTGAAGTCGCTCAAGATCAGCCTGACACTTCAGATATCAGTGAACATACAACTGTAAATGATCTCTCAACGCAGTTTGCGCTTGATAAGCAAATGCTTGACTCTAATGAGTCCAATCGAGATTTTGACCCTGATCTTTTAGATATCTTCCTTGAAGAGGCTGATGAGTTACTCGCAGGTATCGATGCAGATTTAACGACATGGTCATCTGATCAACAAAATCTAAATGCTCTAAAGAATTTGATGCGTTATTTACACACCTTAAAAGGTGGGTCAAATATGATTCAAGCAAGGCATATTGGATTAATCGCACATGAGCTAGAAACTATTTACGAGAAGTTAATCAATCAACAGATACAGGCTTCCTCTGCTTTAGTTAATTTAATTCGTGCTGTACAGGATGATATTGCTGATCGTATTCAAACTATTAAAGATCATCAAGTTGATTATCCTTCAACTCATGTTTTGGGTTTGTTAAAAGGCGTAGGTGCATCGGATTCGTCACAAGTATCTGAAGTTTCACACGAGCAAAAAGCTGAGCAAGAATTAATACTTGATGTGCAAGACCAAGAGCTAAGCTTAAATAACAGTGAAATCATTATTGAAAGTGACGAGGTTGAAGCCCTTTCACCTGATGACAATAGTCAAACGACCATCAGTAATACAGTAGATGTAACAGATTTCGCTCAACAACTGGCTTTAGACAAGCAACTACTACAATCTAGTGATTCAAATCGTAATTTTGATCCAGACTTACTTGATATCTTCTTAGATGAGGCGGACGAGTTACTCGCTGGTATTGATTCAGATTTAAGTCTTTGGGCTGCTGATCATACCAATTTAGCTGCATTAAAAAATCTTATGCGTTATTTGCACACCTTAAAAGGTGGATCAAATATGATTCAAGCAACGCATATGGGACTAATCGCACATGAGCTAGAAACAATTTACGAAAAGCTCATTAATCAGCAACTTCATGCATCTTCTGAGCTGATCGCATTAATAAGATTGGTACAAGATGACATTGCTGATCGTGTTCAAACAATTCGTGATCAACAAATTGATTATCCATCAGTACATATCGTAAATCTTCTACAGCAGCAACATCAAGGTTCTGTTTCAGAATCAGTTTCTTCCACACTTGTGCAGTTTGTTGAAGTTGTTGATAGCCAACCGCAAGATCACTATGATGCGACTACTTCTTTAGTGACTGAGACATCTAGTCCAACCATTGAAATTGACGGTGAAGTTGCAGCTACGATTGAGCAGAATGCTCTCGAAACATCTCAAAATGCCGATGTGGAAGTACGTTCACTTGTCGAAGAAACGTTCCTTGAAGAAGCAGAAGAATTACTAGAACAAGCTCAAAGTTTATTAAAACAATGGTTTGAACAACGTGGTAATCGTAGCTTGTTATTGCAGTTGCAGCGTAATGCCCACAGTTTAAAGGGTGGAGCACGCATGGCTCAACTCGAAGCAGTTGGTGTTATTGCTTATCATTTGGAAAATACCTTTGAGCAGTTTGGTTTACATCATTTCAACTCTAATGTTTATGACAATTTACTCAATACAGCATTAACTTGGTTACATGACGCTATTTTCAAACGTCAATACGCCAATTTTGATGGTTTAAAACATAGTTTAGAAAATATCGAATTCGTTGATGTTTCTGCACAGCTTCCACAAAAAATCTCTGCTAAAGATGTATTTACTCCTGAATATACGATGGAGTTTGTGCAAGGTGATGGTACTGAGCCACCATCAATGTTTGGTGAGTGGGAAAGTTCTGAGCGTATCGAACAGAACAATGAAATGATCCGTGTTTCTGCTGAAGTCATTGAAAAAATGATTGATTTATCAGGCGAGAATGCGATCAACCGTTCGCGTATTGAGATGGACTTGGGACAGTTAGGTGGAACTCTAACTGAGATGGAGCTAGCGATTAAGCGTTTGGCTGATCAGTTGCGTCGAATGGAAGGTGAGTTAGAAAGTCAAATTATTGCTCGTCATGGCGGTGAAAATTCACGTTATGAGGATTTCGATCCATTAGAGATGGACCAATATTCTTCACTCAATCAATTATCGAAATCTTTGGCTGAATCGGCATCTGACTTAGTCGATTTTAAAACAACTTTATCTGAAAAGATCCGTGATACTGAAGGTCTGTTATTACAGCAGTCTCGTATTCAAGCGGAAATTCAGGAAAGCTTGATGAGAACTCGTCTAGTACCTTTCTCAAGATTGCTACCACGATTACAACGTATTGTTCGTCAAACAGCATCTACATTGAATCGTCCAACAGAATTGGTGGTGAATAATACTGAGGGTGAACTTGATCGTAGTATTCTCGAAAGATTGATTGCGCCTTTCGAACATATGTTACGTAATGCGATTGACCATGGTATCGAAGATCGTGAGCAACGTTTGCAAGCCAATAAACCAGAAACAGGTCATATTGTATTAAATATCGGTCGTCAAGGGACTGATGTTGTTGTGACATTCAGTGATGATGGTAAAGGTATTGACGTTAGCCGTATCAAGCAAAAAGCTATTCAAACGGGTTTGATGACCAAAGATCAAAAGCTTGAACAAGAAGAAATCTTACAATTTATTTTCCACCCAGGATTTAGTACGGCTGCACAGGTTACGCAGATTTCAGGTCGTGGTGTAGGTCTTGACGTTGTACAAAGTGATATCAAAGCATTAGGTGGTCACGTCAGTGTAGACTCAACGCTTGGTAAGGGAACAACTTTCACAATTCGTGTCCCAACAACTGTGGCGGTTAGTGATGCGTTAATGGTGAAAGCGGGTGATCAGCAATTTGCGTTCCCACTTGCACAAATTGATCGCATTGTGCGTATTTCTCCTGCAGCTTTAGAACAATATTTCGAAGGTCAGGATGATTACTTCACAATTGATCAAGAGAAATATCGCTTACGTTATTTATCTGAGTTTGTAGCAGGTCAACCAATTCCACGCTTAAGCGGAATGGTGCATTCCTTGCCTGTGCTTTTGGTTAAAGGTGCACAAGGTCAAACCACGGCATTACTGGTTGATCAATTGATCGGTTCTCGTGGTCAAATTGTTGTGAAACCTATTGGACAACAGTTCTCGAGTATTGGTGTGATTGCAGGGGCGACGATTCTAGGTGATGGACAAGTCTGTTTGATTCTAGATGGTCAAACTATTGCTCGTCAGGCGCAGTCAACTCATCGCAGTAAACAAGCTGATGATACCTATACCAAACAGCGTTATGATGAACGTCGCTTGATTATGATTGTCGATGACTCTGTTACGGTACGAAAAGTCACATCACGTTTATTAGAACGCCATGGTTATGATGTTGTGACAGCGAAAGACGGTGTTGATGCGATTGAACAACTTGAAACAATCAAACCTGATTTAATGTTGTTAGATATTGAAATGCCGCGAATGGATGGTTTCGAAGTGACGAATCTTGTTCGACATCATGAGTTGCACCGAGATTTACCGATTATTATGATTACCTCACGTACTGGTGAGAAACATCGTGAACGAGCATTGTCATTGGGTGTAAGTCAATACATGGGTAAACCATTCCAAGAGGAAACTCTTTTGGAAAATATCGAAAGTTTACTGACGGTTCGCTGAGAGGTAGAAACGAATGGCAAAAAAAAATGCGAACACTGCTGGATTGGGACAAATTAACCAACAAGAACTACAGCATTTAATTACAGTATCTACTGGTTTTATTGATGCCTATATTATTGATTGTTTTGATAATGTTCCAATGTTGTTACCACAAAACATTGTGCTTTCAGCAATGGATACTGAAACCAATGTGGATTTCATTGAGTGGCATGATCTTAAGCTACCAGTCTTTGCTGTCAATGATCCGAAGTTAAAAGAAGGTGTTGCTTTGGTCATTGAGGGTGATGATGTTTCAGAACGCTTTGCTTTGGTATGCAACGAAATGCCAGAATCTATTCGTTTACGTATCTCAGAAATGGTAGATGAAGAACGTGATATTAATGATAGTACGGTCTTCAAGTATGTAAAAATGGGAGAGAAGCAATTCTACGTCCCTAATTTACAGCATATTCAAACCAAGCTAGGTTTATAAAATAAAAAAGGAACTCAAAATAGAGTTCCTTTTTTAATGCACAGGATTAAGTTAATAAATTTTCTAGAATCTGCTCATAAATATCAGTTAATGGATCAAGCTCATCTACGTTGACATGTTCGTTAATCTGGTGAATGGTTGCATTTAAAACCCCTAGCTCTAGCACTTGTGCGCCAGTTGGTGCGATAAAACGACCATCTGAAGTACCGCCACTCGTAGAAAGTTCGGTTTCAATGCCTGTTACATTTTTAATGGCTGTTTTTGCTGCATTCACCAACTCACCAACAGGTGTAAGGAATGGTAAACCAGACAAGGTCCATTGAATGTCGTAGGTTAATTGGTGTTTATCTAAAGTTTCGATAACACGTTGTTTTAATATTTCAGCTGTAACTTCAGTCGAATAACGGAAGTTAAAAGTCACTTTCAAAGTTCCTGGTACGACATTGGTTGCGCCAGTTCCTGCATGAATATTTGAGATTTGGAAAGAAGTCGCAGGGAAGTATTCATTACCATTGTCCCAAACTGTTTCACATAACTCATTAATTGCTTTAGAGGCGAGGTGAATTGGATTCTGTGCAAGATGAGGATAAGCCACATGTCCTTGCTTGCCATGAATCGTTAAAACTGCATTTAAAGATCCGCGACGACCATTTTTTACAATGTCACCCAATTGATGAGTACTCGAAGGTTCTCCAACAAGACACCACGTCATTTTCTCATTGCGCGCTTCTAAGGTTTCAACAACTTTGACAGTACCATTGATTGATGGGCCTTCTTCATCAGAGGTAATTAAGAACGCAATAGAACCTTTATGATTTGGATGTTTTGCTACGAAACGCTCAGAAGCAACAACCATTGCTGCCAAAGCTGTTTTCATATCAGCTGAACCACGACCATATAACTTGCCATCACGAATGCTTGGCAGAAATGGATCTGAGTTCCATGCATCTAAATGACCTGTTGGGACTACATCTGTGTGCCCAGCAAAACAAAAAACAGGTTGTTCTGTACCCCGACGTGCCCAAAGATTATCAACGTCTTCAAAGCGCATATTTTCAATTTTAAAACCTGCTTTCTCTAATCGATCAGCCATGATTTTTTGACAATCATGATCGACTGGAGTGACAGAAGGTTGACGAAGAAGTTGTAAACTGAGTTCTAAAGTATCGGAATGCTGGTTCATGCGAGATGTAGCTAAATCTGGTGAATTCTGAACCGATATAATAGGGTAATCTGATTAAGAAAGGTATGTAAAAATAAACCTTATCTGAGATGAGATAAGGTTTTGTGAACTTGCTGGATCAAGATTACATTTTTTCTTGAGTTTTTTCAGCAGTCTGAGTAACTTTGTCACCTGCTTTAGATACGTCCTGACCAAAACCTTTAAATGTATTACAACCAGTTAAAACAAAAGCAGTCATGATCGAAGCAACTAAGATTTTTTTCATCATCTTCTCCGTTTAAATGTAATTATGATGTTCTTAGAGGCTAAAAAAAATACTATAAAATGGACATGATGGTTTGTTTGTAGAACTGTTATGAAATGTTACTTTATAAAAGTTAAACAACTTAAGTTTGCTTGAACAATGATGTCCTAAACATATAAAACTGAGGTTCACTATTGGGATCGTGATAGAGCCCATCTGTCCACCATTTGGCTGAGGTAGAACTTACTTCACGATTTGGGCACAACCATTCATGCCGTTGTAAGCGATGATATTGAGCGATTGGAATATGTGTTCCCCATTTTCCTATTCTGCGACGATTATTTATCCATGTGGGGAGGTGGCGTTGACCGTTGCAAACAGTCGGTAAATACAATTGACCTTTTAAAACACAAAATTTTCTTTGAATTTTATAATCATTTATTTCAGAAAACTGAAATTGTCGTTCAGTGAAATGTTGTAATTTCCTGTTCAATGTATCTTGTCGGTTGAGCCCGTACCAATGTTTTAATTCTAGATCCATTTCACCTAGATAATACTTTAATGCCACTTCCCAATGTTCAATTTCATTACTTCGCTGATTTAAAACTAAAAAATCGAGCTCTCCAATTGTTACTGCGCCGTTGATGATTTGTATGCTATGACCAAGTAATTGATAATGATGAAAATCCTGATCTAAAAGCCAAAACCACAGTAAATTTTCGAAACGCAACCCAAGTCGTGTGCTTTTTAAGCGAGCTATAAATTCGATTAAAGGGCTTGGATCATCATCTAACTGAAATAAACGTGCTTCGTAGGATTGGTAAAGCTCTTGCCAATGATGGTCATCGTGTAGCTCAAAATTGTTTTTTATTACTAATTCATGTGGCTTTTGTGAAAGGATATTCGGGCTCGAGATGCAAAATGCGAGCTGCCTGACGATTGGAGTTTTAAATTGTATCCAAGGTTCAAAAAACAGCGGCGTAGAATCGGCTTCAGACATCATTTAATCCAATCATAGAAATAAGCCAGCCAAGTTTAAGAAAGCAGCTTAAAAACACTTTATACTAGCACGCTTGTGTTGACGTATTGGTTAATAGCGCAATGAAAACTTTATTTTGGCGAAGTCTGGTCGTAATTTTCATTACGCTCGGTATTATTGGTGCAATTTTGCCAGGTATGCCAACAACGGTTTTCTTGATCCTTGCTGCTTGGGCTGCATCAAAAGGATGGCCACAAATGGATGCTTGGTTACTCAATCATCCCAAATATGGAGCTACTTTACGCAACTGGCGTGAATATGGCACTGTGCCACGCAAAGCCAAATGGATTGCATCAATTATGATGCTAATCAGTGGAATTTTGATGTTATTTACCAATGCACCAATCTTAGTCAAAGTATTCACTGATGTGACGATGTTGATCGTTGCAATTTGGCTGTGGTCACGCCCTGAGCCTGATTCAAAAAATGATTAAGTAAATCTTAGAGATGGCTTTAATGCTGCGTTGATTTACGCTTAAATTTAACAAACCAAATGCTACAATGAGAATACTCATAATTTTTTAGTCATTTTAAACGCCGATAGATCCAAATTTTTAAAAAATCAAAACTACAGAAATCAGCTATTATTTGTGTTGAAATAATTTAGCGTTATTTAATCTTGAGATAAAAATGTCGTATACCATCGAACAAGCTGATATTTTGATCGATCTAGCACAACAAACTTTATATTTGCCCAAACATAATAAGTTCTATGTGATTTCATCTGGCAAGAATGGCATTGGTGAACAAGAAAATAGTGGTAAAACACCACGAGGCTGGCATCGTGTTGCTCAGAAAATCGGTCAGAAAGCAGCAAAGAATTCAGTCTTCATCGCTCGTCAACCTACTGGTGAAATTTATAATCAGCAATTAGCGGAACAGTTTCCAGAACGGGATTGGATTTTATCTCGTATTCTTTGGCTAGATGGCTTAGAAGTTGGTTTTAATAAAGGTGAGGGCTGCGACACGTTCAATCGATATATCTATATTCATGGAACACCTGAAAACCAACCAATGGGTATTCCAATGTCGCATGGCTGTATTCGTATGCAGAATGATGAGATTCTTGAATTGTTTGAACTGGTTCCTGAACAGGCACTGGTCTACATTTCTGAATCGCCTTTAGAAATTTAGCTGTTAGAAATCGAATAAGTGTTTAAATAAAATACTGAAATATTAGATTTTATCGTGAATTACCTATTTTTTAATCATTCACACTGTTTTTTTAGAAAAGATGAGGAAAAGCGTTTGACAGGCTGTAAAGATTCTCTATAATGCACCTCACAAACGATGAAGACGTTAAGGGCGCTTAGCTCAGTTGGTAGAGCGTCTGCCTTACAAGCAGAATGTCGGCGGTTCGATCCCGTCAGCGCCCACCAAGCCTTTACGTTAAAACTCAAGTGCAGCGGTAGTTCAGTTGGTTAGAATATCGGCCTGTCACGCCGAGGGTCGCGGGTTCGAGCCCCGTCCGCTGCGCCACTTAAGTTTTAATAATCGTTTCTGAAATTGCAAGATCATAGTGCAGCGGTAGTTCAGTTGGTTAGAATATCGGCCTGTCACGCCGAGGGTCGCGGGTTCGAGCCCCGTCCGCTGCGCCACTTTAGGATTGCAAATTCAGTTAGAGTTAAGTAAATTAGACGTTTACTTAAACAAAGCCAAGCTTTGTTACCTCGCTCAGGGCGCTTAGCTCAGTTGGTAGAGCGTCTGCCTTACAAGCAGAATGTCGGCGGTTCGATCCCGTCAGCGCCCACCATAATTTGTGACATTAACTATCAAATAGATAGTTACCCAGTGCAGCGGTAGTTCAGTTGGTTAGAATATCGGCCTGTCACGCCGAGGGTCGCGGGTTCGAGCCCCGTCCGCTGCGCCATTTTCTTGATACCTTATTCTAGAAAATAAATGTTTTAACAAGTATCTTTATACTTGATCTCTGACACGAGATGCCATTAGGGAAATCAAAGATTTTTCTCTTGCGCTCAAACAAAGCCAAGCTTTGTTACCTCGCTCAGGGCGCTTAGCTCAGTTGGTAGAGCGTCTGCCTTACAAGCAGAATGTCGGCGGTTCGATCCCGTCAGCGCCCACCATAATTTCCATACGATATCTTACTATCTTGATTGTGATTTTAAGTCATTTCTTTTATCATTAGCCGCAATAATGATTCTAAAATTGAAGTGATTTATGAGAAATCCTTATCAACGCAAGGCTGCGTCGAAATCTCAAACTAATTCTAATCTTTCTCCAAAAGATACTTATCGTCAGTTCATTGAACAAATTGTTATGCAGCGTCAAGTGATTGCTTTGTATCATGATGGGTGGGCGTTGTGTGCAACACCTTCTGGGCAACATGCTTTATCAATCTGGCAAAGTAAAGGATTGGCAAAATTATTAATTAAAGATAATTGGGCAAACTATCATCTACAGGAAGTTCCATTATTGTCTTTTATTGAAAAGATGATTCCCTTTTTAAAGGAAAATAATACGATCCTTTCTTTAGATCTGACACCTGAAGGTAACAATTTATTAGTGCCACCTGATACATTATTGTTAGATATTAAGAACTTTCTTTATCAAGTCTATCTACAGCGCCCTGATGTATTTGCAGAGTTAAAATTGCCCCTGCCACGTGATATCCGTTTGCATAATTAAATCAAAACAAGATTGGGGCAGAGCCCCAATCAATATTCATTTAATATCCATCCGCTTGCATAAGCGAAATACTCTCTTAACCATGCATTATATCGAGTGCTCAAAGGCGTAGTTGATCCAAGTAAAATGGTTTGGCTATAACCTTGTTTTTTTGCAATCGCTTGCGCACGTAAGGTATGAAAGTCACTGGTTACGATTGCAATGGGTTGTTGAAGAGTAATGTGATGCGCTGATAGCAGAGGCTGGCTATTCTTGAGGTTAAGTTCAGTGCTAGTACTTTGATCTTCTAGTAAAATCTGAGTGGCAGGGATTTGATGTTTTCGCTGTAAATAGCGTGACATAACAATTGCTTCGCTATCTTTCTCGCCAAAATCAATTCCACCAGAGACAATCACTTTTGCATCTGGTTGCGCTTTTGCCAAAGGTGCTGCACGATCAAGACGTTTTGCAAGTGTTGCTGATGGTTGACCATTTTCAATGCCCGTTCCTAAAACAATAATTGCTTTAACAGGTTGAATAGATTGCGGTTTCTGATTGTTATCTGTCAGATAATTAAAGAAATATCCTAGACTAATGATCCAAATCCAAAAACACGCCCATGCAAAGCGCCAAATAGAATGCAGACGGAAGTGATAAAAGAAAAACCGTTCAAAATGATAATAGAAATAAGCGTAAATACAGAAAAATAGTCCAATTAAAAAGGGTAAAACTGTACCGATGTGAATTTTTTTAAGCGCAATTAGAATAGCTCCATCTAGGAATAAAATAGAACCGACTATAGCTAAAATGATACGAATCCATGAGCTTGCTTGCATAATCTTTTTCGTAAGCGATATAAAACGTGCTAAGTGTATGCAAAATTCATCGAAAGGCAAACGCTTCTATTGATGAATAAAAAATGGGTGAATATCACCCATTTTTATCTATATTCAATAAAGCTTAGTAAACATCTCGACGATAACGACCTGATAATCGTAATTCATCCAATTTTTCCTCTCCTAGAAGATCGATCAGTGCAGCTTCAACACCTGTTGCCATACCTTCAATGCTTCCACAAATGTATATGACAGCATCCTTAGCGATCCATGCTAAAAGCTCTTCAGCATTGTTGCGAAGAATATCTTGTACATAAATACGTTGAGCTTGATCTCTAGAGAATGCCAAGTCTAGACGCTTTAGAGTTCCCATATTTTTCCATGCTTCGATGGTATCTTTATAGAAATAGTCACATTCACGTTGACGCTCACCAAAAATTAACCAATTTTCAGTGTAATTTTGACGATTACATTGTTGCAACAGGCTCATCAAACCTGCGATACCTGTGCCATTACCGATACAAATGATTGGACGATTATCATCAATCAAATGGAATGATTCATTCGTACGAATTCGTAAAGCTAGCTTATCTTTGATTTGGATATGTTCTGTTAACCATCCAGAGCCTAATCCGAGTTCACCCTGTGGGTCACGCTGTTGACGAACGACAAGTCTGAGAATTTGCTGCGGAGGAATACTAGCGATAGAGTATTCTCGAGTGGGTAGGGTAGGAAGCTGCTCGATAAGCTCATCTAGATGATTGTATGCCAGAACATCTACGCGTAAATTTTTATTCCGTAATGCCTGATCAATTTTCTGATTCAATGATTCGATTTTGGATTCAGCTGAGATTTGGTACTTTTCTAAAAAGCGTTGAATCTCTGTAGGAGTATTTTCTGGTTGAATTTCTGCAATATCACCAGGATGCCAAGTCATATCATGAGGAGCGGTGAGTTCAATATTGTAAGCAGGTTGCCCAAGACTATTTGGATTAAGGAGTGTACGAGAACTTAATGTCCAATGATCAAATACTTTTTCAATGTTCATTGCATGTAGTTCTGTGTGCGTAATCTCTGATAAAGCCTGATTCCAGCGTTGGATATCATTAGGATTGACGTTATCGACTTCAATTAAGTCAAATAAAGCTGATGCCTTCGATGCTAATAACCATTGGTTTATTGCATGCCCAAAACTACAGAAACTTTCAGGATATTCTTTAGAACCCAATGCAAGCACTGCAAACTGCATTGAACTTAAATCTAGTGATTGCTTCATCATCTTTTTGCTGAAGCTAGTTGCTAAGTCAGGTGCCTCACCAGTTCCATAGGTACTCACCACAAATAAGACAAGCTCAGCTTGCTGAAGCTCACGCTCAGTCAACTGTTGAAGAGGTTTAACAATTGTTGCTTGCTGTGCTTCTTGTAAGCTTGTTGCTGTACGCCATGCGAGTTGCTCGGCAACACCTGTTTGACTTGCGTAAGTGATGAGCCATGGTTTTGCATTTGGGTCAATAACTTGAGAACCGATCGTATTTCGTACCGCGAGTGTGAGTTTTTTTTGTTTGCGACGTTTTAAATAAAGCATCCAACCTGTGACGAAAAATAAAGGCATTGTTAAAGATGCCAGCATTGCTAAAAATTGATAAGTGTCACCAAAAAAGCTTCCACGATGTACAGGTAGCATACTGCTCATAATCTTTTCATTTAGCTTCTTATCTTCGTAAAGCTCAAATTTCTCAAAAGTGTTGGATTGATAATTATAAATAGCTTGGTTACGAGCACGTTCATGTTGGGGGATAGCATCAACAAAAGATAGCTCAAGCTTTGCATCGTTCTTTTTCGGAATATTAAACGTTAATGATGAATATTCACGTCCAATTTGGGCATTCACGCCTGTCCACGATTGCGACAATATGTTGGTCACTTGCTCAGGTTTAAGTTTTTCTTGTTCAGGTTTTTTTCTATCTTGGTTCGGTTCGTTGCGTTTAGGTTGTTCAACTCCCATGACTTTGAACATACCAGCACGCCACCAGTCATATGACCAATACAAACCAGTGCATGCAAATAAGAGATAAAAGACGACAAGCCAAGTTCCAACTACAGCATGTAAATCCCAAATAAAATTGCGACCCTTAAGTTTAGGCTTAATAAAGAACCATTGTTTAAAAGAATGTTTTTTAGGGAAGCGGAGATAAAGTCCACTCAGTACAAAAAAGATAAGCATCAAGGTCGATGCACCTGTAATTTGTGCTCCAAACTCGCCTGCAGTTAAGTTCCGATGCAATCGTTGGATAAATTGTAATACTTCACGACCTTTGACTTCTGGTAATACCTCAGCTGTATATGGATTGACCATCATGTTATGGCCACGACGAGCACCTTCTTTTTTAATATTTACTGTAGAAGATGCGGTAGGGTCAGCTGCGATGGTAATACTATTAATCTCAATATCGGGTTGTTTTTTATTGAAGTGTTGAAATATCTGGGCTGGGGTTAACTTTGGAGTAGAAGCAGCTTCAACAACATAGCTCTCTTTATTGATGAATTCTAAGATTTGCTGATCATATGAATAAATTGCTCCAGTTATGCCCATCAATGAAAGGATTAAACCTGCAGTGATCCCTATGAACCAATGAATTTGGAAGAAGACTTTTTTAAGCATGGTCGAAAAATGTAAATAAAGTGGAGTTCATGTAAAAAATTATAACTCAAGATTAAGAATATAATATGGATTTTGTAGGTAATATTGATTTTGATTCTCATTTAAATTTTTCACATTAAAAAAAACCTCTCATTTTGAGAGGCTTTTTTTGAATATTTTTAATTATAGCGTTTTCGGAGCGCCTACAGTTTCATTCAAATGTTTACGAACAGTATTGAATGAAAAGTTTTTTGAATCCATGCGTTTAGGAAGGATATATGCACCTTGTTGTTCATCACCTTTTGGTGTTTTTACTTTAAAGTTCACCAAAATGAAGTCAGGTGAGCTATACCACTCATAAATATCTTTCCAACCGATTGTTGCAGTACCTTCTTGAACGCCCATTTTTTGGCGCATGACGATACCGTGTGGTTGAACACCAAGACGAAGACCTTTAATTTCCTGAACTGGGAATTCATTCATTTTACGTTTCACATACCACTCAAGACCGAATCGTTTAATCAGGTAGAAGAGGGCAACGAACACGATAACAACCCAACAAAATACAGTTGAGTAAGTAGAGTAGTAGTTAATCAGTCCAGCGGTCACTAAAGAAAGCACCACAAGCGAAATCATAATGATCCACGCTTTGCGACTAAATTTATTAGTACTACGCCAAATCATAAGTTGAGCTTGACGTTGTTCAGCTTCGGAAACTTCGTAGGGAACAGGTTGTAGCGTATAAGCGTATAGCGTTTTGGCGGTCATAGTATAAAAAATGAGTGTAGAACTAAGTTAAGTTTAGCATTAATTAGCAGTCAAAGATATTATGCCAATGGTGGATAAATCAAAGAGATGCAAACTCAGTGCCATCCTGATTTGGCTCATGACTTAAGCTTTGTTTAAGCATGCTTAAGCGAGTCAAAATACCAAACATGAGTGATAATTGTTGCAAAATAATCAAGGACTTTGGATCACCTTCATCATGAGTATTGAGTCGTTGACGTATGGTTTGTAACATATTTTGCGCGGATAAATCTGGAACCTCATCACGCAATAATGTGCCTTTAATATCATCTAGGGCTTGATCAAGTAAAGCCAATACTTCTTGATCATGGATTTGTGCTCGATGTGCACCTAAGGCTGCGATATAGCTCAAAAAGGTATGACTCAAACACAAGAACTCGAATGCAAGTGACTTTTGTGTTGGGTCAATATTTGGCTCAGTTGCTAATGTGGAAATTAAAGAAGCAACTTCTGCATCGGTATTGTGCGCTGCGCGACGAACTACACGATAATTGAGCGCATTATTTTTACCTTCGTGGTATTGCTGAACTACTTCTGAAAGATAATTACATTGAGCTTCTATAGAACGCTGGATGGTACGAGGCAGCCTACGAAATTTCCAATCGGGCCAAATAAAACTCACGCCAAACCATGCGAGGGCACATCCGATAAGTGTATCGATAAATCTTGGAAAGCCAGCAGCAAATGCAGAACCATCAAGATTAAAGTTGATCAGTGCCAAGATAGTGATGAATGCAGTTGCTTGAGCATATTGCTTACTTCTTAGTTCGAAAAATAACACACCGCTTAAAACAAGCATCACCAATTGCCCTTCAAGCGAAGGAATAAAATAGATAATTGCTAATCCCACAATAATGCCGATCAGCGTACCCACTATACGCAAATATAAGCGGCGTTTTGTGGCGTTGAAGTTTGGCTGACATACGAACAGTGCAGTGAGTAAAATCCAGTATCCATATGCAATATTGGTAACTTGAATAAAAATATAGCCAATAAATAAAACGATAGATAAACGGACAGCGTGTCGAAATAAAACAGATTCAGGTGTGAGATGCTGTTTGACTCGAACAAAAATATCATTCCAACCTTTGAGATCATCATCTTTAAGTTGGTGTTCAGTTTGTTGAGTGTTGATCAGTTGCAAATCGCGTTCTGTTTCTAAGTTTTGCAGTTGGGCATCGATCGATTTTAAATTTTGATAGAGTGCAAATAAGGCATTCACACGTACTTGATCATAAATATTATCTTCTCGTAATTTTTCTAATGACAGTCTAAGATTTTCAAAACTATGTTGAAATCTTTTGTTGTGCGTATAACGTGTGCGATTCAAGATACATTGCGCTAAGTCCTGACATGCTTTGCCTTGAATGGTAAGAATACGTTGGAAACGAAATAAAATATCACTGTGTTGAAACAGTTTAGCGAGTTTTTGATAATCAATATGAGCGGAATCTGCACGCTCGTGAATATCTTGAGCTACAAAATAATACTGTAAGCTGCGTCGCGTATCTTTTTGACCTCGGTCTCCTTTGAGACGAGTGACTAGTGCTACACGTAAATTATTGAATAATTTAATTAATTTTCCATTTTCTAGTGCTAAATCAATCATGCTTTGTTGGTAGCTTGATGCGGTCATATCCACATCAAACAGATTTGATTTAGCATATAAAAAACTACCTAAAGCATTATAAGATGCTGATAGTTGATCTTGTAACTGACGGACTGGAAATAATAAGAAGCTGATAGTTGAAATCAGACCATACCATGCTGCTCCGATCACAAGTAATGCAGGTTGCAAATACCAGTCTTCAAATAGATGAACACCAAGCATGGTATATACCGAAACCACCAAGCATCCATAAGCAATCGTTGCGTAACGTCGCCCTAACGAACCTAATAGAATCCAGCCAATACAAGAGGCGATCAAACCAAAAGCAAATGCGAAAGGGTAGGGAAATAATAATTGAACGGATGCTGCGGTAATAAAAAAACCGATGTAGGTGTAGATTAAGTTCATGATCCGCACAGAAAAGCGATCATCAATATCACTGATACCCGCAGCAACTACACCTAAAGTTAATGGAATCGTAGCCAGTTGAAAATCTAATAAATAAGGAACAAAAGCTGTACCTACAAAAGCGATCCACATCCTCACGTTATACATAAACGTGGTGTTATAAGTTAATTGTTTTAATCGTCCAAACCAAGGATTCAAGCGCTGTCCTTTTTGTATCGTGTCATGGAATTATTGTATGGGAACTGACATCTCAAAAGTGCTAGTCAGCCTGTATTATTATGCACAAAATAGCATGAGAGTGTTAAGCTTAGATCAGGAATAAACTTGAAAAGTGAAGTATTATGAAGGTCGAGCAGTCTAATTCACGTCAATATTCAACAACTTGGATTATGTTGCTTGCACTCCTTACCGCTTTAGGTCCTTTATCAATTGATATGTATTTACCCGCTTTGCCTCAAATGGCAGAGGAGTTTGGGGTAAGCACGCAAATGGTCGCAAATACTTTGCCTGCCTATTTTTTAGGGCTTGCGATTGGTCAACTTATCTATGGTCCAGTGAGCGATCGGATTGGTCGAAAAAAACCTTTGTATTTTGGTTTAACCCTTTATGTGATTGCCAGTCTGGCTTGTGTATTTGCAAGTAATGAATGGGCATTAATCATTGCACGTATTTTTCAAGCGCTTGGGGGCTGTGTCGGTGTCGTTATTGCGCGCGCTGCGATTCGTGATCGGCTGGATGTTCAAGGTTCAGCTCAAGCATTTTCAAGTATGATGATTGTCATGGGGCTAGCACCTATTTTAGCACCTATGTTTGGCGCTTGGATTCTGAACTTTTTCCCTTGGGAAATGATTTTTGCTGCATTGGCTATTATTGGTGTGATCTGTTGGTTATGTGTCCATTTCTTTTTTAAAGAATCTTTGCCAATTGAGCGTCGTCTCAAGCTTTCCACTTATCAAGTCACAACGCTTTATGCCGCAATTCTAAAAGATGCGAGCTTTAGAGTCCCCATGTTTGCAGGCTGTCTGACAGGTGCAGCTTTGTTTTGTTACATCAGTTCTGCATCAGCGGTCTTTATGGGGCAATATGGATTATCTCAACAGCAATTCTCCTATGCATTCGCTTTTAATGCTGCTGGAATTATGTTGATGTCTTCTTTGAATAAGCATCTCAATACACGAATGGATATTTATCCCCGTCTTCGTTTAGGCGGTTCGATTCAGTTCCTTGGTGCTGTATGTGTTGTGTTTGCAGGATCAATGCATAACGCTCCGTTGTGGATATTGATGTTTGGTTTATTTTTTGTAGTGTCTGGAATTGGTTTGACTGGTCCAAATGCAATGGCTTTGGCAATGTCTAAACAAGGTGCTCGAGCTGGAACTGCGAGTGCGATCATGGGAAGTATGCAGTTTGCATGTGGTTTATTAGGTGGTGTTATTCTGAACTTTTTGATTTGGAAAGCATCATTGAACATGGGGCTCATGATGTTGATGTTTACTTCAGCAGGACTGGTCGCTATTTTTAAGGTTGGAAGACAACAGAACAGTATCTCTATGTAGAGATACTGTGGTCATTAAAGTTTACTCATCAACAAAGACAGTAAAATTTTCGACAGGTTCACGCGGTGTAATGAAGGTATTCACGATGTGATTTGGATCGGCATATCCTAATGCAATTGCACAAATAAGCTCTTCATCATCTGGTGCTCCAAGTACATCTAAGACAATTGGATAAAAGTGATTCCATGCAGCTTGAGGGCAAGTATCCAAACCACGTGCTTTAGCCGCGACCATCACATTTTGAATCATCATCGAAATATCCATCTTCGATCCGATTCCCATCGCTTTGTTGACAGTAAAGAAAAGTCCAACAGGCGCATCAAAAAGCTGAAAGTTACGCAGTTGTTGTGCTGCCATTTTTTCCTTTTCGCCTTTTTGAATACCTAATAATCCGTATAGACCCCAACCATTTGCACGACGACGATCAATAAACGGTGAAATCCAATTTTCTGGATAATATGCAAAAGTTTCTTTGTACTGCTCTGCTAATTCTGGTTTTTGAAATAACTCAAGCTGAGCTGCACAGACGCGCTCAATCATCTCTGCGCGTTTGTTTCCAGTAAGCACATAAACCTTCCATGGTTGAGTGTTTGTACCTGATGGTGCTCGGCTTGCGACTGACAAAATGTCTTTAATCGTTTGTACATCAACAGGTGTGTCTAGAAATGCACGTACTGAGTGGCGAGAAGTTATTGCTTCATCAACATAACGGACTTGTTCCGTATTCATATAAACTCCAGCTCTTTTAGCTATTTTCTCATTGGGTGAGACTATAAATGAATCTGGTGATTTTGCAGATGGTTTTTTAGTCGTATTGCAAAATTTGTTTTAAAAGTAATCGTATTTTCGTTTCATCAGTAAAAGCTGAATAATTTATGCGCGGTTTTGTTTTGTTTGTGTGAAAAAGAAATATATTTGTAACATAATGAAATAGAACTATTATTTAGCCAAAATTGCTTAAAACTGAGTTTTTATTCGAATAAAAAAATATACACAATATTCTAAATTTATGCATAATACGCCCTTTTTAAAAATTGATTAGGCTTTCCTTACTGATTGGGTGAGGGGGATTTTCTATTACAAACATAGTGAATTTATCCAATTTTATGTTTGTAGAAATGTTGAAATATACATCGAATACAAGGAGCTTCTCATGAGTTTACCTCTCATCCGCAAGCCGTTCTTGATTCAGGGTTTGGCATTTACTGTTGCTATCTTGATGATGAACACGACACAAGCTGCTACTGAGCAAGAGCAAATTCAACAACTTCGTGATGAAGTGAAAGAGTTGCGTGCTTTACTTGAACAATATGTTCCTCAATCAAAACAAAAAACTACATTGCCTGTTTCAGATTCAGCTCAAGTTCTAGCTGCTCAGCCTACAACCCCATCATCTGATACAAATAAAAAATCACCACTCTCTTTTCAAACAGCATCTGGTGCTGATGTAAAGTTATATGGTTTCTTGCGTGGAGATGCTTCTTATCAAGCCCTAGGTGGCGATGGTATTTTTAACCGAATTAATAAAGTCGATCTCGAAAATAATGAGAAAAATAGTGACCGATTTTATAGCACTGCGACCGTGACTCGTTTGGGCTTAGATTTTAAAGCACCTGTACAAGGTGCAGATGTTGGTGGAAAGCTTGAAGTTGATTTTCGCGGTGGAACTAACAACGATACAATCCGTATCCGCCATGCGTATTTGACTTATAACGACTGGTTGTTTGGTCAAACTACATCAACATTCTTGGCGACAGATCTGCAACCTGAGATGCTTGATTTCAATTCACCTTTAGGTATTGGTACATATCGAACTCCAATGGTTCGCTACAGTGGTTCTTTGAATCCTGTCACGAGTTATGCGATTGCATTGGAAAAAGGTAGTGATGATAATCGTGCACCTGCACTTAGCTCGAAAATCAAATACGATTTTGCAGAGGGTAAGGGGACAACTTCAGCTCGTGCACTTTTAACAGAAGTACGTAGTAAAGAAGCCTTTGATAAAGATCATCACCAACTCAGTGCAAATGAATCTGACTTAGGTTGGGGGATAGCGCTGGGTGCAAAATATAAATTTACAGATTCTTTGCAAGCGATGCTTGATTACTCACATGTGAAAGGTGATAGCAAATTTTTGCTTTACACCAATAATGCGTTCAATGTGAATCCGACAAATTATGATTTAAATCTCAATGAATTTGATGCTGTGACTGTGGGCACAACGTATCAGATCACGCCAAAAGTTCGTAGCACTTTGGCGTATGGCGCGATGTTTGCTAAAGATAACAATGCATTTGCTCAACAAGCATTGCTAGATACTGCGCAAAACAAAACGCTACAACAAGGTTGGTTGAATGTAATGTTTTCACCTGTTACGCCAATCACGTTCGGTTTAGAGTATATCTATGGCGAACGCAAAACCTTCAATGGTCAAAAAGGTAAGGATAACCGTGTAGGAGCAATGGCTCGCTATAACTTCTAACCTATCCTATAGGTGTAATCATCCGTGAAAACCATCTGTTAATACAGGCTGGGTTCTTACAAAGAACTGTATGTTTTTTATTAACTTGATTGAGTTTTCACTCATTTTGAGAGTTACTGTTTTATTAGTTGTGTGATGGAAAAACTATCTAAAAACTAATGAAATAAACGGAAGAGGATATGGAATTTACTTTCAATGGTTTTTATACCCTAATTTCGGCGGTTATCGTCTTGTTATTAGGGCGTCTGCTCGTTAATAAAATTGACTTCTTAAGACGTTACAACATCCCAGAGCCTGTCGCAGGTGGTTTGGTTGCAGCAGTTGTATCTTTGCTGGTGCACTCAATGTGGGGATATAGCATTGTTTTCAGCAGTCAATTGCAAACAAGTTTTATGCTGATCTTCTTTGCTTCAATTGGTCTAAGTGCCAATTTTATGAAGCTTCGTGAGGGGGGGATTGGACTCGTTATATTCTTGATCTGTGTGGCTTCTTTTATCGTTGTCCAAGATGTGGTTGGGATGAGTCTAGCAACTTTGTTGGGCATTGATCCACTTATTGGTTTGATCGCAGGCTCTGTGACTTTGACGGGTGGACATGGGACTGCTGGTGCTTGGGGAGAAATTTTTGAAACTCAGCATGGGATTCAAGGTGCTCTTGCATTAGGGATGGCAAGTGCCACATTCGGATTGATTATTGGTGGGGTTATTGGTGGTCCACTGGCTAAATTATTGATCAATCGTTATAGCCTAGCTCATGCAAAAACACCATTTGAAATTAATTATCGCGATACACATCTCGATAAACATCCAGATGAGCTTGCACCTTTTGAAAACCCACATCAAGTGCGTTTAATCACAGCAGATAATGCAATCACAACATTAGGTATGTTCGCTGCCTGTCTTGCATTTGCTGAGTTTATGACGGGTTATAGCAAAGGTACATGGTTCGAGTTACCAACCTTTGTTTGGGCGCTTGGTGGTGGTGTTATTCTCCGAAATATTCTTGAAAGCGTATTGAAAATTGATATTTTTGATCGTGCAATTGATGTGTTTGGTAACGCGTCGCTTTCATTGTATTTGGCAATGGCATTGCTTTCGTTGAAGTTATGGCAATTGGCAGATTTGGCTGGGCCACTGGTTGTTATTTTAGGTGCTCAAACCATTACTATGGCTCTATATGCAGCCTTTGTAACCTTCCGTGTGATGGGTAAAAACTATGATGCTGCTGTTCTTGCTGCGGGTCATTGTGGTTTTGGTATGGGGGCAACACCGACTGCAGTTGCAAACATGCAAGCCATTACTAATATGTATGGACCTTCCCATAAAGCGTTCTTAATTGTTCCGTTATGTGGTGCATTCTTTGTCGATTTAATTAACGCAACAGTAATTCAAGTTATCTTGAAATTCTTTGCCTAAGTCGGATCAAAAGCCCCATATGGGGCTTTTTTGATTCATCCATTTTTATCGTATATGTATTTGATATACATATAATTTATTAAAGCGAATAAGTGATGAATGAACAATTAAATGCCACGCTGATGTCGTGGGTGCAATTCTTTAATGATCCGCTCTGGAATTTCTTGGTTGTCTTGTTGGTTGCAGTGGGTGTGTTTTATACATTGATCACTGGTGCGGTACAGCTTCGCTTATTTTTACACAGTATTCGTGTTATGAAAGGTAGCCGTAAAGAATGTGTGGACGAGCACGGGATCACACCGTTTCAGGCATTCGTTACAGGACTGGCAAGTCGTGTAGGGGTAGGTAACGTTGCTGGTGTTGCGATTGCGATTGCGATTGGTGGTCCGGGTGCGGTGTTTTGGATGTGGTTTACTGCATTCTTAGGTATGAGTTCTGCATTTGTGGAATCATCGCTCGCACAGTTATTTAAGGTACGAGATCATCAAAATAAACAATTCCGTGGTGGACCTGCGTATTACATTACTCAAGGTTTAAAGCAAAAATGGTTAGGGATTGTTTTCGCACTTTCTCTCATTTTAGCTTATGGGTTTGTGTTTAATGCTGTTCAGGCGAATGCGATTATTGGTGCAACTTCTCATGCTTGGGGATGGGATAAAGCCAATCTAACTTTAGGTTTGGGTGGTTTAGACCTAGAAATCTCATGGGTTGGCATTGGACTAGTGACAATGACAGCATTGATTATTTTTGGTGGTATTAAACGTATCGCAAAAGTTGCTGAAGGTATCGTGCCATTCATGGCATTGCTTTACATTATCGTGGCTTTGTACATTGCCATCATCAATCTGCCAATGTTGCCAGAAATCTTTAAACTTATTTTCACAAAAGCTTTTGAGTTTGAAGCAGCTGCAGGTGGTTTCTTCGGTGCTATGATTTCTATGGCAATGATGATGGGGATTAAACGTGGTTTGTTCTCAAATGAAGCAGGTATGGGTTCGGCACCAAATGCGGCTGCGGCTTCTGATGTTAAACATCCCGTCAATCAAGGTATGGTTCAAATGCTAGGTGTCTTTGTTGATACCTTCGTTGTGTGTTCATGTACTGCGATTATCATTATGGTCTCAAGTTTATATCACGAAGCTGGTTTTGAGGGCGTAACGTTAACGCAAAAAGCGCTTGAGAGTCAGATTGGTAGTTGGGGCGGTGGTTTCCTCGCTATTATTCTGTTCTTATTTGCCTTTACGTCGATTATCGGTAACTATGCATATGCGGAAAGTAATGTGCAGTTCATTAATAACAATCCTAAAATTATGCTGATTTTCCGTATTTTAGTATTGGTTATGGTGTACTTCGGTGCAATCACTAGCGTTCCGTTGGTTTGGTCTATGGCAGACTTATCGATGGGATTAATGGCAACTATTAACCTGATCGCAATTCTATTGCTTACTCCAATAGCACTGATTTTATTGAAAGATTATACCTCTCAGCTTAAAAAAGGGATTAAAGAACCTGAGTTTAAGATTGATAACTATCCTGAATTGAAGAAAAAAGTCGATTCCGATATTTGGTAAATTGATAAAAAGCTCCTGTAAAGGAGCTTTTTTTTGTGGCATAGAAATCAGTCAGCAAAGAATTGATACAGCTTTTAAAAATCGCTCGGAGTAAAATTTGAGAGAGATATAAAGTGAATATGGCATCAAATGCAGATGAAACAGCTTAAATTATTGACTCTAGGACTATCGATGATGTTTGTGGCGGGTTGCCAAACCACATCACAACTACGACCTGTTGTAGAAGATGCTCAGGTACAAACCATGAGTCAACCTTTTGCTGCGATCAAAAAACAACAGAAACGTCCTGTCATTGCGCTAGTATTAGGAAGTGGTGGTGCGAGAGGATATGCTCATATCGGAGTGATCGAAGTACTTGAACAGCAAGGCATCCGACCTGATTTGATCGTAGGTACAAGCGCAGGCAGTATCGTGGGTTCAATATATGCCAGTGGTAAAAGCGCAGCTGAATTAAGAGATATTGCACTCAAACTCAAAGCCAATGATGTACGTGATGTAAATGTGAGCCTCAAAGGTTTCTTTGATGGTAAAAAAGTTGAAGACTATGTCAATCAACAAGTGCTTAACACACCGCTACAAAAGTTAAAAATTCCAATGTATGTGGTTGCAACTGAACTCAAAAATGGGACGAAAACCGTATTTAACTATGGCAATACAGGGCAAGCCGTGCGTGCATCGACTTCTATTCCAAGTATGTTTGTGCCGACTAAGATTCGTAATGTCGAGTATGTTGATGGTGGGCTAGTGAGTCCTGTCCCAGTTGAAGTAGCACGGGAACTAGGTGCGGATATTGTGATTGCTGTAGATATTTTGGCGCAGCCAATTCATACCGAAACTACCAATGTATGGGGCTTGTTCAATCAAAATATTAATATCATGCAAGGGCGATTAGCCGAAGAAGAATTGAAAGATGCGGATGTCGTGATTCAACCTGATCTACGTGAAAAGGCACATATCTTTGATGTGAAAGGACGTGAAATGACTATGCAAGCTGGGATTGATGCAGCACAGGCTAAACTTGCGGATATTCAATCGACAATTCAAAGTAAGCAAAATTCAGCCACTCAAGCGCAGCAAGATTTTGCATTGAAAATAAATTCTGTAGCACCCTAATCGGCTATTTTGCTGCCAGTAAATCAATACAAGATAAGGCTTGGTTTGCTGGCAGATGTTTTCTTATAAAACAATTTGTAAATCCTCTACAAAAAGCTATGAAAAAATCAAGAAAACAGGTAAATAACTACAATTCATTAAACTTTTTATTAAACAAATTTAAGTTTTGCATTATAGGATGACGCATCGACGTCATCAGTAACACCACAAGGATTGTTAAACACGATGTTTAAATCATTTTTTCCTAACCCACGCCTTTTTTTTATATCGGTGATTGTATGGTTAGCGCTCAACATGCTGCTTTGGTACACAGGTGGGCATGGATGGGGAGAGTACTTGGGTTTTCCGAAAGGTTATGCTGAAGCTGAATTACCGATTGGCGTGAGTCGTTTTTGGTCCGCAGCCTTTATTTGGTTCTATATTTGGTTTTTAGTATCAACAGCATTATTCGCTGCCTTTTGGCGATTTTTATCTGATAATAAATGGCAAAAGTGGTCGATTTGGGGATCGGCATTCATTCTGTTTAATATCTGGTTTGGTGTTCAGGTGAGTGTTGCGATTAACGCATGGTATGGTCCATTCTGGGACATGATCCAAAAAATGCTCAGCGATGGTGGTGGTGACATCAATGATCTTTACAAAGGCACTTTGACCTTTCTTTATATCGCGATGGTGGCAGTCACATTTGCAGTCATTAATGCATTTTTTACCAGTCACTACGTATTCCGTTGGCGCACAGCAATGAATGAATACTACACCGCCAACTGGGATAAGCTGCGACATGTAGAAGGTGCGTCACAGCGTATACAAGAAGATACCATGCGCTTTGCGACCATCATGGAAGACTTAGGGGTGGAGTTAATTAAGTCAGTGATGGTACTAATCGCATTCTTACCTTTGTTGTTCCAAATCTCGCAGAAAGTTCCAGTCTTACCGATTGTGGGAGAAATTGAACATTCTTTGGTGTGGGCGGCTGTTGTATGGGCGATTGCTGGTACAGTTATTCTAATGTTAGTCGGGCAGAAACTTCCTGGTTTGCAATTCAATAATCAGAAGGTTGAAGCTGCTTATCGTAAAGAGTTAGTCTATGGTGAAGACCATGAGAATCGTGCTGATCCTGTTACGTTAAAAGAGTTATTTAGTAAGGTACGAGTCAATTACTTTAGACTTTACTTTCATTATGCCTACTTTAACTTAGTGGCAATTTGGTACAAGCAACTCGATATTTTATATAGCCTTGTCGTATTATTCCCTGCGATCGCATCTGGAAAAATGACGCTTGGTTTGATTAACCAAATCAGTAACATTTTTGATAAAGTCCGTGAATCATTCCAATACTTGATCAGTTCATGGAAAACCATTATTGAACTATTATCGATTCATAAGCGTCTAAAAGCTTTTGAATCAATTCTTGATAAGGACTAAATCCTACAAAGAAAAAACCTGCTTCGTGCAGGTTTTTTTATCGATTAAAGTAGACAAATTCCTAATCCAGCACCTAATGCCATGACCCACAAAGGATGCACTTTTTTAAACATCCCAAGAATTGCAGTCAAGATCACAATTAAGATCAGTAAGGCATTTTGTGCAGAAGCATCTGCAATTAGCCATGCACTGACTAAGACTAAACCGACTGTAATTGGCTTTAAGGCTTTTTCAAATCTTGCTCGTAAAGGATGGTCCTTAAAGCGTTGCCAAAATTTAAGCACATACACTGTGATAATAGATGATGGACCAAACTTCGCTAAGGATGTAACCAATAGGCCCGCTGGACCAGCGACATGCCAACCAACTAGCGGCACGATCATCATATTGGGGCCGGGTGCAGCCTGTGCCATTGCAAAAAGCGAACTAAATTGTTCCGCAGTCATCCATTGATGTACGGTTACAACTTGATGCTGCATTTCAGGAAGGATGGCATTACCACCACCAAAAGCCAGTACAGAGAGTTGTGTAAAGACGATCACTAATGTCCATAAGATCATGATTTTTTCACTCCAAGTACCAACAAATTAATCGCAAGTAAGACAAATAAAGTTAGTGCTAAAGGAAGTTTGATCAGCAACATAAATACCAAGGTCAATGCAATCGTCAAAACAGTGAGATAGCTTTTTAAAATGGGGCGTAACATTTTAAATCCTGTGGTAAACAATAAGCCAGCTGCAGCTGCCGCTAGTCCTTGGATCATGTGTTGTACTGCAGTTAAATATTGGAAATGCTCATATACTTGGTAAATGATCAAGACAATCGCTGTCGGCGCTGAAATTAAGCCCAGTACAGAACTGATTGCACCTTTAATACCTTGGAATTCCATGCCAATCGCAACTGACATATTGATAATATTACCGCCAGGAAGTAACTGACATACGCCAAGTAAATCGGTAAATTTTCCTTCATCTATCCATTTTTTATCTTCAACAATAATGCGATGGGCTAAGGGTAGTACCCCACCGAATCCCATTAATCCTAACTGCATAAATCCCGTAAATAATGCCTTGCAATCAGGCGCTTCTGATACTGGTTCACGCTCTATTGATATTGCTTCGGCTTTCATCGGGACACCTCCTCATCTCTTTTACTCATGATAGGATGGTGGAATAGTGGTATATTTACAAATGCTATTTTTTACATCATCTATACTTTTAGGGTATGTTTAATGGATATTCATAAGCTCCAAGCATTCGTTGCTGTGGTTGAAGAAAGTAATATTTCAAAAGCCGCTGTTCGTCTGCATATGCAACAACCACCATTAACTCGTTTAATCAAAAGTTTAGAAGAAGAACTCAATACCGCTTTATTAAAACGTTTACCTCGTGGTGTAGAAGTTACAGAAGCAGGAAAGGTCTTATATCAAGAAGCGATTACAATTTTGGCACATGCCCAGTCAATTCCTAAAAGAGTCAGAAATATTGCACAGGGTTTAGAAGGGCATATCAATATTGGCTTTACCAATTCAGCAGGATTACATCCATTTTTACCTGCGTTGTTACGCCAGTTTCGTGAAGAGTTTCCTGCTGTGGCCATTCATTTAGAAGAAGACAGCAGTAGTGCATTAACAGATGCGGTGATCAATGAAAAATTAGATATAGTATTTCTACGCAAGCCAGCGCCCATTCATAAAGATGTGCAAAGTCTTCATGTCTTGGATGAACCGCTGATCGTGGCTTTACCAAGCAATCATCCATTGGTAGAAAAAAACGGTGCGATTCGCTTACTTGATCTAGAACCATATGAATTTGTACTTTACCGCCGTTTAGCAGGGCAAGACTTATTCGATAATATTTTGGCAAATTGCTATCAGGCAGGTTTTAGCCCGAATATTGTCCAAGAAGCCCCACGTTTGACGTCAAGTCTCAACCTCATCGCAGCAGGGATTGGGCTTTCAATCGTGCCAGCCTCTATCCAAGACTTTTGGAATAAGCAGATCATCTATCGGCCTTTAGAAGCCAAGAAACCGTGTATTGCACCGATCTATGGAATTTATCGAAGGAGAGGCAACAACATTCGTATCGAACATTTTTTACATTTACTCAAAGCGAGCCAAGTATTAGAAAATGCGTCTACTACTAATGCGTAAAGTGATAGAAGTTTAAAATTGGTCCAACCAAATGCTGTTGTGATTTACCCAAAGTGACTTTGATTTCTCTAAAATTAAAATCACCATCATCAATATATTTGGCTACACCGTGCGTTTTATAGCTCAAGTTAGGCACTTGATAACTAAAGAAAGCAACTTGTTTAGATGGATGTACGATATTGATTAATTTGTGTCGATCTTGATAGCCACCATATTCGTATTCCAGACTTTGTTTGAGCAAATTCGGAAAATAAAGCGTGGCATAAGGCATACCGCAACCCACACAAACTGAAGAATCATAAAGTTCAATCGCTTGTTTTTGGTTTGGACTCATTAGTAAGGCTGAGCCAGTTCCATTGGCTCCTGCACTTGCCTGAACATCTTGCCAATCTTTAGGAACGAGAATGACACCAAGCTCAGGCAAAGCAACCAGTTTGAGTTGTGATGCATGTTCAGCTTTCAACTTAAAATTAAAATGACAGCTTTTTGCGCTACATGATTTAAAATCTTTTAATAAGCCATCATCCACAGGGTGAAGTACGGTTACACCATAAAAAGGCACTCGAACACCATTAGAAAAAGAAGCTTCACCGAGAGGATAAATTTGATTTTCAGTTTTACGTTCTTTTGCACTGTTGGAAAATTGAGGAAAAGTTGCTTTAAAGATCGTTATTTCAGCATGAATGCTTGATGAGAATAGACCCATTAAAATCGTAGAAAATAAAACTGTTCTTTTCATTCTTAAAATTTGGTCAAATCAACATGGTTTGAATCTTTTATCTTCTGCAATAATATGATTTAAGACAAGGGTGCCGTAGTCATTTAAACGCTTTACCATACTTTATAAAAATACGAGTGATAAAAAATGAATCCGATGAAAAATATACTTTCTGTTTGCTGTTTTGTGGCGCTAAGTTGTCCTGCTTTTGCGCAGGAAATCAAAGGAATTTCATTTTCACATCAGGATTGGGAAATATATTGTACCAATACAGGAACATGCCGAGCAGCAGGCTATTCGGATGAATATAGTTATGAGGCTATTGAGCCAGCATCACTCTTACTGACACGTAAGGCTGGAGCAAAGCAAGTCGTCAGTGCTGAATTTGCGTTAGGTAATTTGGAGCAAGAATCTCTATCTCCAGCTAAACTTAAAAATTTACGTTTTTATGTGAATGGAAAAGATTTAGGGCAAGTGACTGTTGATGGTGCCGACTTCCCAATCATGGGAAAACTCACTACCGCTCAGGTCAATGCATTGCTGCAACAAGCCAAACAAAAGACTGATATTGTATTTAAAAACACCAATGTCCAATGGCGTATCTCTGATGCAGGCATGACTGCTGCATTGTTGAAAATGGATGATTTTCAAAAGCGAGTCGGTACGGTTGGGGCACTAATTAAACAAGGCAAAGCTGATGAATCAAAAGTGTTATCTGCTCAACCCAAACTCACAGTGAAACAAGTAAAAACCTCAGATCAGCCATATTTAACTTTAGAACCAACACATAAACGTTATACCGCCATTCACCAAATCTTAATGGCTGCTCAACCATCACCCAAAGAAGATGATTTCTGTAATGGACTTTATGATTACGATTCTGATGGATCGAAACCCCAAGCAATTCAATTTTACAAACTCACAAATCATAAAGTTTTGGCGATGACCATCTGTTGGCGTGGAGCGTATAACGAAGGATATGGTGCTTGGGTGTTAGATGAATCACTCACGGGTAAAGCAACTTTTGTGACGGAACATGCCTCGGATTTTTATGAAGGTGTAATTCAGAGTGCTCAAAAAGGTCGTGGCATCGGGGATTGTTGGTCAAGTGATGAGTGGGTATGGGATGGTCAGAAATTTGTACATACCAAAGATATGTGGACAGGCATGTGTAAAGGGCTTGCTGCGGGCGGTGTATGGGAGCTTGATAAAATCGAAGCCGTTGTAAAATAAAGCGTTACATCAATAAAATAGCCTAAGGAAATATCATGCTGAATAATAAAATTCATTTAAGTGGGCTGATTTTAACGGTTTCATTTAGTTGTTTTAGTTCTTCAATTTTTGCTACGCAATTGCAGATATTAGAGTTTAAAAAAGGGAAACTGAGTCAGGTTGAGCAAACGCAAATATGTGAACAACTTAAAGGTGTTTGTACACAGCAAGCGCAATGGCGCAGTTTAAAAACAGTAGATCAAAATCTATGGTTATTGTCAGGAAGTGATATTGCGCAATTTCATCTATCAACAACTGGACTGAAATTATCTCATCAATGGCATATGCAATTAGCACCCTCTGAGGAAATGGCAAGGACTAGCCAATATATTTTTCCTAAACTATTTCCAATGACTGAAAACCGTTATGCGATTGCACAGATTGATACCTTTTCAGAAATGTATTCAGGTGGTGGTGCAGGGATTGAGCGTGCTAATTTTTATGAGTTAAAGGATTCAGGGCAGATACATCGCTTTATTGAAAATTATCCTTTTAGTTTTAATCGCATGATTCGTGCGTGTTTCTCTGAGCGGGATTATGAAACTTCTAAAGGGAAATGCCACGATGAGGATAGTTTGAGTCTAGATATTCGTCCGCTTAAGCCGATGTTGTGGCAATTCCGTTATCGTTATAGTTTAGAAGTATCACCAGCATCAGATTCAGGTGAAAAATCATTTAAGGGTAGTCGCAATCTCAATATTGATCTAAACAAAGCGCCAAAGCAGCCAAATATTCCTGCACATTGGGATTATCAAGGACAAGGTTAAGTTCGAGTTTTACATTTTGCCTAAGCTTTAAAGCTTTGGGCTTACGCAATTTACAGCGTCATAACAGATGATCTATCGAGGACATGCTACAAAGAGACAGATTGCATTTTGGAACTGCGCTTATGTCTCGTGTTTATATTTCTGCTCGCCTTAAATTTTCTCGTTTAATTCGTTCTGAGATCATTGCTGCAGCTGTATTGGGGACAACGCAAATAGCTATAGCAGGGCCAACCGTCGATCAACTCAGTGATTGTTTGGTGAAAGCCACGACAGCTACGGATAAGACAACGGTGTTGCAATGGACGTTTACGGCTTTAGCGGCACATCCTGATTTAAAGGGTTTTAGTAGTGTCACGCCTGAACAGAAGAATCAGTTAGATCAGAAATTGGCACAGGTTTTACAGCGTGTGATTGTGGAGCAGTGTTCGACTCAGACTAAGGCGGTGATTCAGGCTGAGGGGATTCAAGCGGTTGGTGAGGCTTTTCAGCAGTTAGGTCAAAGTGCAGGTGAGGATATTGTCAAAGACCCAGCGGTAAGACAGCAGTTGCAAGGCACGTTACGTTATATTGATTTAAATAAATTGGTTACGACTTTTTTAACACCTGATATTTGGAATAAGTTGGGTGTGTTAAGAGGGGAGTAATTCTAAAAAGCAGAGGCTTTTGATCTGGAAGATTCATTAGCTTAAGTGAGTTCTATAGATTTGTCACAATACTATTTTTTAATTTTTGATAGTTTTTATATAATCTAGGATAACTAAGGATAAAATTTTACTTTTATTTTTATATAAATTTTGTGATAGTACTAATCCGTATAAAGTAATAATAGAGTAAAAATGGAATTGTTATTAGATTCAAAAAAATTAACAAAAACTTTCGAAAATCTAATCAATGATTGTGAAAAAATATTCTTTGCAACCGCATGGGCAACAGATAAACATGATGTATTTGATTGTTTGGTTGAAAATTCACATAAGATTTCGTTGGGAGTGGTAGGATTACATTTTTACCAGACCAGTCCAAAATTTATAGAAACTTTTATGCATAATGAAAGAGTATATTTTAAAAAAACAGTTTCAGGGGTTTTTCATCCTAAAGTATTTATATTTAAATTTAAAAGAAACTATAAAGTTATCTTAGGTAGTGCAAACTTTACAGCGGGGGCATTTAATTTTAATGATGAAATATCAGTATTATTAGAAATGAGTGAACATGAAGAAAGTTTGACTAAACTATTAGAAAAAGTATTGGAATACAGTAAGAATAATGAAAAAATTACTAATGAATATTTGAAGCTTTATAAAGAAAAATATAAGGTTCAAAAGGTAATGAGCTCCTTACTAAAAAATTTAAAACACCAAAAGCAAATAAATATATTAAGTTCCTCATTACCTCAAGAAATTTCTTTGAATATGTCATGGAGAGATTTTAAAAAAGAAGTTGAGAATGATTTATATGATGGATTTAATAAACGTTTAATTTTATTGGATGAGATTAAATTTTTATTGAAAAAAGACAAATTTGGTAATTTAGATAAAGATGAAAGGAAGCTCATAGCAGGTATGAAGGGCAATCTTCCATATGATTCAGGATGGTTTGGATCATTAGAAGGGGCGGGTTTTATGAAAAATGTAGTAAATGAACATGCAGATTTAATCGCAAAAGCTTTAAATGCTATTCCAACTGAAGGGAACGTGTTGAAGAGGCATTTTTCTCAATATATTAAATACTTTAATGAAGCGTGTGAGGGACAACAAAAAAAACCACAAATTGCAACTTATACCCGCTTTTTAGCGGTTATGCGACCAGATTTTTTTGTTCCAATCAATAATAAAAACGAAGTGAGACTTCGGAAGTCTTTAAATTTAAAGGTAAAGATAAATGTGGATAACTATTGGGACATAATACAAAAAATTCATCAAACAGAGTGGTATAAATTTGAAGTTTCGAAAAACTCTACTGATTATAATTTATGGTCAAAAAGAGCAGCAATGTTGGATGCTATATATTATAGTCATGAAAGTTAATAGAAAACCCGCTCTAAAGCGGGTTTTTTATTGAAATTAGATCAATTTAACAAAAGCAGTTTTTCATCAATTATTTCATCTGCTCAATAATACATTTAGGGCTTTTTTCTTCTTTAAAATTAGCTTCTAAGCGCATTTTTTAAAATACCATTTTCTCCAAATAATTTTTCACGGTATTCGGCTTCAAGTTGTTCTGTCTGCATATCCAATGGATTGAAATGTTGATCTCTGACATCAAGCATTTCGATAAACGTGCGAGAAAAAATACCTAAACGATTCACACCACCAAATGCCAAATAAAATGCATCTTTCAGTTCTTTGGCTGAAAACTTAATATCCTTACGTTTTAAAATCTGAATCCAATAATCAAAGGTGATTGGCGCAATAAAGCGAGCTACCCGAATCAAAGCAATTCTTCGATTTCTAACCGTATTACCACCAATCGCTTTCAGCGCATCAAAAGCAACAGATTTATGCTCCAGCTCTTCCAGCGCATGCCATTCCCAAAGATTTCGACTTTCTTGTGTGGTTTTCTGTTTGATTAACGGATCAGTCAACAGCAAGCGAGCAAGAGTAGCAGTGAAATGCTCCATCACTACAGTCGCCGCTAATTGCTCAACTTTGGGAAGTTTACGAAATTTATCCAATCTTGCTTTGGTTAAGGCTTCGATTTCGACTACTTCTGGATAATTTGATTGAATCAGATGCTCATTGAGAGATCTATGTTCGCGACTATGAAAAGCTTCTTGGGCAATAAAATTACGAATATCTTCAAGCAATTTTTCATCCGTAATTTGATCACGAACATTACGTACGCTCTCGATGAAGAACATTTCGCCCGGTGGAAACATCGCAGATAAAACTACAAAAAGAGAAGTCACAATAGAATTATCTTCATAGTAAAAAGAAAACTTCTTGTTTTTGTCTAAAGGAATAATCACATTGCGACGGACGATTCGTTGTAGAGATTTTACTGATATATTCATCTTTTTTCCTTGTCATCTGTAGAAGATAATTTGAACAAAATTTAGTATGTATATAGAATCTATCAGTGAATTTATACGGAAAAAAGACGGATTTAAGGATGAGGTTTTTATAATGGTAACTATAAGAAAACCAAAACAAAGTAGGTCTAAAAATACTTATAGGTCTATAGTTGATGCAGGATTTATATCAGTAAAAAATAATGGATTGGATCACACTACCGTGTTGAAAGTTTGTGAGATTGCGCGTGTAGGTTCTGGAAGCTTTTATGAATATTTTAAAAATAAAGAAGCCTTGTTTGTAGAGATGCAACAACACTTTATCGCTGAGCTTGCTAAAGTCATTTACGAGGTCATTCCAACTATTCAGGAAATGGAAATTCCTGAAGCAATTCGATCTATTTTTTTACATATTGGAGAGTTTTTAGCAGCGGATGAGAATAAATATTTTTATTGGCTGAGCGTTTCAAGTAAATACAGTACCGAAGCCAGTCATGTAAAAGCAGTCAAGGTGATCAATACATTAGCGATTGAATACGCGGTGAAACATCCTGAGGTATTGAGAATAAAAAATCTAAAAATGATGGTTTATATTTTAATTAATTCTAGTGTCGCATTGACGATGAATTTCTTTTCATCTCAAAATATGGGTTTTACTTTTGAAGAATTAATTGATTGTCTGATTGATATTACAATGTCCTATATTGATGATGATCGTAATAAGTTAAAAAAATAAAAAACCCGCTCTAAAGCGGGTTTTGTTAGAAATTAGATCAGTTTAACCAATCAATTTCTTCATTAATTCATTTACTTGAGCAGGGTTAGCTTTACCTTTTGCAGCTTTCATGACTTGACCAACCAGACCATTAAAGGCTTTTTCTTTACCAGACTTGTACTCTTCAACCATTTTTTCATTGGCTGCAAGTACTTCTTTGATAATCGCTTCAATCGCGCCTGTATCAGTTTCCTGTTTCAAGCCTTTCTCAGCAATAATCTCGTCCGCAGATTTGCCTTCGTCCCACATAAAGCCGAATACTTGCTTCGCGATCTTACCGTTAATTGTGTTGTCCACAATACGTGCGATCATACCGCCAAGTTTTTCCGCAGATACAGGAGAATCAGCCAAATCTAAGCCTGCTTTGTTTAAAGCACCTGAGAATTCACCCATCACCCAGTTTGCTGAAACTTTACCTTGTTTCGCACCGCCAGCAGCAGCTACAACAGCCTCGTAGAAGTCTGCCATTTCGCGTGACAGCGTCAATACATGTGCATCGTATTCAGTCACGCCGAAGTCAGCAATAAAGCGCTCACGACGTGCAGCAGGCAATTCTGGCAGGGCAGCGCGTGCCGCTTCGATTTGCTCATTTGAAATGATCACTGGTAACAAGTCAGGGTCAGGGAAGTAGCGATAGTCGTTCGCTTCTTCTTTTGAACGCATTGAGCGAGTTTCCATCTTGTTCGGATCGAACAAACGAGTCTCTTGATCAATCTCGCCGCCGTATTCCAAGATTTCCATTTGGCGTTCAATTTCAACATTGATCGCTTGCTCAATGAAACGGAATGAGTTGAGGTTTTTCAACTCACAGCGTGTGCCAAAAGGTTGACCTGGACGACGCAATGATACGTTACAGTCGGCACGGAATGAACCTTCTGCCATGTTCCCGTCAGAAATACCTAACCAACGCACAAGGGTGTGAATGGCTTTGATATAAGCAACTGCTTCTTCAACGGAACGCATATCAGGTTCAGACACGATTTCAAGTAATGGTGTACCTGCACGGTTTAAGTCAATTCCTGACATCCCTTCGAATTGGTCATGAATTGATTTACCTGCATCTTCTTCAAGATGAGCACGAGTCACACCAATGCGTTTTACAGTGCCATCCTCAAGTTGGATGTCGATATGACCTAAACCTACGATTGGATTGTCCATTTGGCTGATTTGATAGCCTTTTGGAGAATCTGGATAAAAGTAGTTCTTACGTGCAAATACTGATGCTTGATCGATATACGCATCGATACCTAAGCCAAAGCGAATTGCAAGATCAACGACTTCAGCATTCAATACAGGTAATACACCCGGCATCGCCAAATCAACAAGGCTGGCTTGTGTATTTGGGTCTTGACCAAATTCAGTTGATGAACCAGAGAAGATTTTAGACTTGGTCGCCAACTGCGTGTGGATCTCAATCCCGATAACGACTTCCCAACCGTCAATTAATTTCAACTTTTGAGCTTCAGCCATTATGCATTCTCCTCAGCAATTGCCGCACGTTTGGTATGCCAGTCTGTGTTTTGTTGATATTGATGCACAATCGAAAGCAATTGTGATTCTGACCAGTAGTTACCAATCAACTGTAAACCTACAGGCAAGCTGTCTTTATCAAAACCTACAGGTGCATTGATGGCTGGTAGACCCGCCAAGTTCACAGCAAGGGTATAGATATCGCCTAAGTACATTTCAGTTGGACTGAGGTTCGCACCGATTTTGTACGCAGTCGTTGGTGCAGATGGCGCTGCAATCACATCGACATTTTCAAATGCTTTGAGGAAGTCTTGTTGGATTAAACGACGTACTTTCTGTGCTTTCACATAGTACGCATCGTAGTAACCTGCAGACAGGGCATAAGTACCGATCAAAATACGGCGTTGTACTTCAGCACCAAAACCTTCTGAACGTGAACGTTTGTAGAGGTCTAAAATGTCTTTTGGATTTTCACAACGGTAGCCATAACGAACACCATCGTAACGTGACAAGTTTGATGAGGCTTCTGCAGGTGCGATCAAATAGTAAGTCGGTACATAGGCTTCAGTCATGTTGAGATCAATCTCAACCAAAGTTGCACCCATTTCCTCAAGCTTTTTCAATGACTCTTCAACACGGGCTTTCACGTCTGCATCCAAACCAGCGACATTGAAGTATTGCTTTGGAATACCGATGCGTAAACCTTTCACCGCTGTACCATTTAGGTTAGCAACGTAGTCATCGACTTCTTTGTCTACAGAAGTTGAGTCTTTAGCATCATGACCAGCAATCACATTCATCAAATATGCACAGTCTTCTGCTGAGCGTGCCATTGGACCACCTTGATCCAATGATGATGCATACGCAATCATACCAAAGCGAGATACACGGCCATAAGTCGGTTTTAAACCAGTTAAGCCGCAGAATGAAGCAGGTTGGCGAATAGAACCACCTGTATCAGTACCCGTCGCAATAGGCGCTAAATCTGCTGCCACAGCTGCTGCAGAACCGCCTGATGAACCACCTGGAACATGATCTAATGCCCAAGGGTTACCTGTCGCACCAAAGTACGAGCTTTCAGACGTTGAACCCATAGCGAATTCATCCATATTCACCTTACCTAAAGTCACAAGACCTGCAGCCTTAGCTTTAGCAACCACAGTTGCGTCATAAGGTGAAATGAAGTTATCGAGCATTTTTGAACCCGCAGTGGTTTTGATCCCTTGAGTACAAAAAATATCTTTATGAGCAAGTGGAATGCCTGCGAGTGCATGTGCATGACCTGCTTTCAAGGCAGCATCTGCGGCATCCGCTTCTGCTAAGGCTTGTTCTGCTGTAACCGTCACATAACTCTTTACTTTTGCGTCAATTTTGGCAATACGTTTTAAATAATGTTCAGTCAATTCACGTGACGAAAATTGGGCTTGTTTTAAGCCTTCAGAGAGTTCACGGATGGATAAGCGATGTAAATCTGTCATATGAAAAATTTCTTTACATTCTAAATATAAAATATGAGTTAATTGAATAGAAATTATTCAATTACGCGAGGGACAAGGTATAGACCTGCTTCTGTAGCAGGGGCTACAGCCTGATATTCATCACGATGATTCGTTTCGGTGACCACATCGGCACGTAAAGGCTGAGGATTGTCAAATGGGCTCTTTAAAGGCTCAACATTATCGGTATTAATGCCTTTTAAGCTTTCCATCATACCAAGGATTTTATTTAAACTTTCAGCATATTCAGTAGATTGCGAGTCGCTTAGTGATAAGCGAGCAAGGTGCGCGATTGCTGAAACGGTCTGTGCATTTAAGTCCGTTGTCTGCTGAGCATCAGATGATGTAGACATAACTTTACCTAATTCAGTATCAAAAAATTGCAAAATATCGTGCGTTATAATAAGCGATTGACTTGTTCAAAGCATCACATTTCGTTAAAGTTGCCACCTTGCATCCATACAAAGTTTAATTGAGAACGCCCCCGTGATTCTAAAACGACTAATTGGCCTGTTTTCGCCGGATTTAGCCATTGATTTAGGTACTGCAAATACACTTATTTATGCACCAGGCCGTGGCATTATATTAAATGAACCAACTGTGGTGGCAATTCGCCATAGCGGTTCGCAAAAAATTGTTGCTGCTGTTGGTCTTGATGCTAAACAAATGTTAGGTCGTACACCAGCGAATATATCAGCAATTCGTCCTATGAAAGACGGTGTAATTGCTGATTTCGAAGTAACTGAAACCATGTTGAATCAGTTCATCGGCAAAGTACATGAAAAGCGTTTGTTCCCACCTGCGCCACGTGTTGTGGTGTGTGTGCCATGCAAATCAACTTTGGTTGAGCGTCGTGCGATCCGTGAAGCAGTATTTAATGCTGGTGCTCGCGATGTACGTTTGATCGAAGAGCCAATGGCAGCAGCGATCGGTGCAGGTATGCCAGTTGAGCAAGCATGTGGTTCGATGGTTGTAGATGTAGGTGGTGGTACCACTGAAATCGCAATTATCTCGCTACAAGGTTGCGTCTACGCAGATTCACTTCGTATTGGTGGCGATGTATTTGATGAACAAATCATTAATTATGTTCGTAAAGCACATGGTTGCGTGATTGGGGAAACAACGGCTGAAGTCATCAAGAAAGAAGTCGGCATGGCTGTAACAGATGGCAAAACACTTGAAATCGAAGTACGTGGTCGTAACTTGGCTGAAGGTGTACCTCGTGCTATCACTGTAACTTCTGATGAAATTACCCAAGCGATTGCTGATCCATTACAAAGCATTGTAAGTGCAGTTAAATCAGCTCTTGAACAGACACCTCCTGAACTTTCTTCGGATATCGCAGAGCGTGGTATCGTGTTGACTGGTGGTGGTGCATTGCTTCGCAACTTAGACAAGCTTCTTGCTCAAGAAACTGGTCTTCCAGTTGTTGTTGCAGAAGATCCTTTAACTTGCGTGACACGTGGTGGCGGTAAAGTTTTAGAATTCTTTGATAATCCAAACCATGACATGCTTTTTGTTGGCTAAATCATAAGGACTAGGCGGTGCAACCGAATCTTTTTTCAAGACAACCGCCATCTTTTCGCTCATTTGTCATTGCGGTAATTACATGCTTGGTTGTGCTGTTCTTTGACTGGCGCATGCCTTATGTGATTCAACCTGCAAGGGATGTCTTGTATGCCGCGTATAATCCAATTTATGCGCTGGCAAGCTATCCTGTACTGTCGAGAGAATGGCTTAACCAACAAACCAAATCTGAAGCCCAATTGCGCCGTGAAAACACCGCAATGCAAGCTGAACTTCTACAAGCTCAAGTTCGATTACAGAAACTATCTGAACTCTCTGCGGAAAATAACCGTTTAAGAGGACTTTTAGATACGCCATTAATTATTGATGGGCGTATGCAGATCGCAGAAGTGATTGGAACAGATGCTGATCCATTACGTCACATTATTATTATCAACCGTGGTTCTGTTGATCATCTAAAAGTTGGACAAACAGTTTTGGATGATAAAGGGATTATGGGGCAGTTGGTTGATGTCTATCCGCATAGTTCACGCGTCATGTTGCTTTCCGATAAAGAACATTCATTGTCTGTTCGCTTAGAGCGTACGGGGATGCGTGCGATTGTTTCTGGTAAAGGCGATTTAGGGCAACTCAAAATGGATTATGTCCCAACCAGTGCCAATATTAAAATCGGGGATAAGGTCTTTAGTTCAGGTTTAGGTGAACACTTTCCTGCGGGTTATTTAGTTGGAACAGTGTCCAAAGTGAGTCGTCATACATCGGGTGAATTCGCTGAGATTGGTGTTCAACCAGCAGCACAATTGGCCAGTGGTCATCACGTCGTTATTCTGTTTTCAGAGTCTTTAGCGAAGGAGCAACCTTATGCCGATCGCTAGACTAAATTATGAGAAACGAAAAGATCCACTTTGGATGATCATTATTTCGATTTTGATTGGATCAGTACTGCTCATCTATCCAATTTCATACGAAGCAGCGGGTTGGCGCCCGCCAATCATGATGATGATCATGTTGTTTTGGATTCTTTATCAGCCTGTTTGGTGTGGAGTGTGGTTTGCGTTTGCAATTGGGATTTTTACTGATCTATTGCTCGATGCACCACTGGGATTGAACGCACTTAGTTTTGTGTTCATTACGTTTGGAACACGTTATTTTATTCGCGAAAGACGTATTCTCACTTTTGGCAATTCATGGGTAATTGCGATACTTGCGATTATCGCGCATTTGTTGTTTTTATGGATTAGTCAGACTATTTCAGGTACTCATTTCTCAATTGCTCGTCATTGGCAACCTATTTTGACCACAACTTTGGCATGGCCTGTTGTGTATTACTGTTTACATAAATGGCGAATATAATTCTTGCGTCAAGCTCGCCTCGACGGCAGGAGCTGTTAACACAACTGGGCTTGGACTTTAAGGTTCATAGTCCCGATGTGGATGAGACGGTTTATCCTGATGAAAGCGTTAAGTGTTATGTTGAACGCTTGGCTCGTGAAAAAGCCCAAGCTGTTTTAACTCTGTATCCTGATGCAATTGTGATCGCTGCTGATACCAGTTTGAGTTTTGCAGGTAAAATTATTGGTAAGCCTGATTCAAAACAGCATGCTTTTGAGATTTGGACTCAGTTATCAGGTCAATGGCATGACGTATATTCAGGCATATGTGTTGCATCTCGATCTAAAATGTTAAGTGATGTGGTGCGTACTCAGGTTGAATTTATGCAGCTTAGCTCAAGCGCAATGGAAGCGTATTGGGACACGGGTGAACCTATAGGTAAAGCAGGGGCATATGCTATTCAAGGTATTGCTGCGCGATTTATTCCTCAAATAAGAGGAAGTTATAGCAATGTTGTGGGTTTGCCTTTACATGAGACAGCACAGTTATTAGAAAGCGTTAAGGCATTTGGCTAATACACTTTCGGGTATAAGAATTTTTATAAAAGTTTTGAGTTGGTTATGGCAGAAGAATTGCTGATTAATGTTACGCCGATGGAATGTCGTGTAGCTTTAATTGAAAACGGTACAGTAAACGAGTTATTTGTCGAACGTACTGTGAAACGTGGTCTCGTGGGGAATATCTATAAAGGTAAAGTTGTGCGTGTGTTACCAGGCATGCAAGCTGCTTTTGTGGATATTGGTTTATCTCGTACAGCATTTCTACATATCAACGACATGGTTTGGCCGCGTTCACAGCCTACGCCAAATGTTTTCGAGCTTTTGCATCCTGGACAGACCCTTACTGTTCAAGTGATGAAAGATATGTTGGGGACTAAAGGCGCGCGCCTGAGCACTGATCTTTCAATACCTTCTCGTTATTTGGTTTTGATGCCATATGGGAATCATATTGGTGTATCGCAACGCATTGAACAAGAAGAAGAGCGTGATCGTTTGCGCGGTATAATTGAGCATATTCAGACTGAACATAAACTACCCGGTAGTGTGATTGTACGAACCGCAGCAGAAGGTGTGGATGAAGCCTCAATTGCTCAGGATATGTGTTATCTGAGTAAATTATGGGAATTTATTCAACGCAAACAAAAAGAAGTTTCTACACCAGAGCTGATATTCGAAGAACTACCTCTACCTCAACGTATTGTTCGTGATTTAGCTAGCGATGAAACTGCCAAGATATATGTCGATTCACGGGAAATTCATGGCAAGTTGAGTGAATTTGTCCATGAGTTTGTGCCTTCTATTGAAAACCGCTTAATCCATTATCCTGGTGAAAAACCGTTATTTGATTTATATAACGTTGAAGAAGACATCCAAAAAGCATTACAGACGCGTGTCGCATTGAAGTCTGGTGGTTATTTGATGATTGACCAGACGGAAGCGATGACCACGATCGATGTAAATACTGGTTCGTATGTAGGTGGTCGTAGTTTAGAAGACACTGTATTTAAAACCAATATGGAAGCAACACAGGTAATCGCACGCCAACTTCGTTTGCGTAATCTGGGTGGTATCATCATTATTGATTTTATTGACATGCAAGAAGCCGAGCATCGTGCCGAAGTCATGCGACAGTTTGAGAAAATGCTAGAGCGCGACCATGCTAAAACCAAAATTACTCAGGTTTCTGAGCTTGGTTTGGTTGAAATGACGCGTAAAAGAACACGCGAGTCTTTAGAACATTTGCTTTGTGAATCCTGCCCAACTTGTCAGGGGCGTGGATATGTGAAAACAGCAGAGACAGTGTGTTACGAAATATTTCGAGAAATTCTGCGCTATGCACGTGCTTTTGATTCGAAGAGTGGCTTTACTGTTGTTGCGCATCCAGCAGTAATTGACCGACTTTTAACAGCAGAAGCCCCAGCCGTCGCGGATTTAGAGCATTTTGTGAACCGCGTCATAAAATTCCAAGTTGAAAATTTATATACGCAAGAGCAATACGATATCATTTTAAGCTAAAGTTGTAACAAGATTTCGCTTAATCCTTGTTACAACTGAAATTTTACTTTCTATCACGAATTTTAAATACTAGAACCATAAGATTAGCCATAGGCATCTTCGGATGTCTTAGCCAACAATAATGAGGTCTATAATTATGAATGTAAGTGAAAGATTAGTGAACCACGGTTTTAAACATGTTTTGGACAGTAACCCAGTTAATACATGTTACATGGTGGATAGCCAAGGTAAAGAAGTACAGATCACAACTGCGATGATTCGATCAGCCTGCCATCAGCTTTTACAGCGTTGCAGAACGATTAAAAAATAAGGGGCAATTTAAAGCCCCTTAATTTTTTTCAGGTTTAACCTTCAGCTGCCTGTTTAGGCAAACTCAAAATTGCAGCTTCAAAGCGTTGAATTTCGTCCTCTAAATGCGTAAGAAGTGTCTGCATTTTAGGTACTGTATTACGACATGCAATCAAACCTACTTCTAACTTATCTAAATAACTTGTCATCGTAATATTTAGTGCTTGGCCATCCATGACGATTGAAGCCGGGTAGAGCGCATCCAATTTTGCGCCATTCCAATATAATGGTTCACGTGGACCTGGTACATTCGAAATCACTAGATTAAATGCCTGACGTTTCGGTAACATTCCTGAAGCGATGTTTAAACCTGCTGGACCATATACCAATGCACTATAGTTCAGGATTTCATTTGCAGTCATGCGGTTAAAACGCTGCTTTGAATTCTGTACGCTACGGCGAATAATTTCTAAACGTTCAATTGGGTCTGCAATATGAGTGGCTAGGTTTGCCAAAATCATGGTAATACGATTGCTGAAATCAGAATCATCAGTACGCAATGAAGCAGGAACCATCGCAATCAAAGGTTTTTTCGGTAGGCTGTCATGAGCAATTAAATAGTCGCGTAACGCGCCTGAACAAATTGCTAACACCACATCATTTAAGGTAACTCCAAGCGTTTTTGCAATGTTTCGGAAACGGCTGAGCTCAAAAGATTGTGCGGCAAAGCGACGAGATGAACTAACACGTTGGTTTAAAATCGAAGGTGGGGCTTGGAACGAAGACACGTAATCAGGATTTTTACCGCGTTCTTTAAATACCGTTTGAGACAGCTCCTGAAGAACTTTAGGAGTGATTTCGAGTTGTGATTGAATTCCTTTCATCAATCCTTTTATTTTTCCTGATGCAGGTGTTTTTGAACTTTTTAAGCGTTTAGTTCGTTTACTTTCAACACACCATAACGGTACCACATGCTTTTCATTTGGATCTTTAGATAATGATTTTTCAATTAGACGCATACCCGCTACGCCATCGACCATCGCATGGTGGATTTTGAAATACATTGCAAAGCGATTGCCTTCAATGCCTTCAATAATATCACATGTCCAAAGTGGCTTAGCGCGATCAATCAATGAGCTATGCTGTTGTGAAATATAAACTAGTAATTCACGAATACGGCCAGGGTTGGGTAGGGCGATATGGCGGAAATGGTGGTCAATATCAAACTCTGGATCTTCTCCCCAAAAAAGACCATTGAGCTGATTATTGAACGGTGGCACAGGAATGCTTTTGGATTGACGGATATCTTGAACAAGATCATGCACGAATGTCGGAGATGCATTTTCTGGGATTTCAAATAAAAATAATCCCCCTACATGCATAGGTTGCTGTCTTTTCTCTAGTGAAAGAAAAATAAAATCAATAGGGTGTAATGGGCGCATAGCAGATATAGCCTCTCATTGCATTTTTTCTAAGATACTCTTGGAGCTCTTAATTAGAATTATTGAACCGTCAAACTAAGTATATACGATTTGTTCTGGTTAAAATATGACTTTGTACACAGTAGGCAATAAAAATAAAACCACTGATGAATCAGTGGTTTTAGTTATTAATCTCGTGATTTTTTATTTTTTGAGATTGCCTGCATGAAGCCCGCATTCTTTGTGGGTCGCTTCTTCCCACCACCAACGACCTTCACGTTCGTGTTGGTTCGGGAGAACTGCGCGTGTGCATGGCTCACAACCGATGGAAATAAAACCACGTTCATGTAGTGGGTTGTATGGAATTTCCATCATGCGGATATAACTCCACACATCGGCACTTGACCAGTTTGCAAGTGGGTTATATTTGATAAGTTGTTTACCTTCACCTGAGAACCCAACGTCAGCTTGAACTACAGGTACATCACTACGTGTCGGGCTTTGATCTTTACGCTGCCCTGTAATCCAACCATCTAAAGTCGCTAATTTTTTGCGTAGAGGTTGTACCTTGCGTACACCGCAGCATTCTTGATGACCATCTTCAAAAAAACTAAATAGCCCTTTTTCATTGACCAATTGTTGCACTGCAGCAGATTCGGGAAAACAAATTTCAATATTGATATTATAGTGTTTACGGACTGTTTCGATGAATTGGTAGGTCTCTGCGTGCAAACGGCCCGTATCTAAACTGAAAACACGAAAAGGTTTGCCAATTCGAGATGCGATGTCAATGAGAACCACATCTTCTGCACCTGAAAATGAAATAGCAATTTCACCTTCTTGACTCAAGGCTAATTCTAAAATTTCTCTTGGTGATTTATCTGCATATTCAGCAGCGAGCGCATCTACATGGTCAATAGTCGGAATAACAGTCATGAATGTTCCTGGCGATAGGCTTGGGCACAATTGTAAATCATTCTAAGCAAAACCGTTTGCTTGCTTTCGACTTTAATCTTGCAGAATAAAATCGTTTTCTTCAACAACAGCGCAAAAGTGAAAATGTTAATGGTATGATACAGCAATTTTTAACCAACATTGGAAGCATTCATGGAAATCGTATGCCTAGATCTTGAAGGGGTGTTAGTTCCGGAAATCTGGATTAATTTTGCAAAAAAAACAGGGATTAAAGAGCTCGAGGCGACCACACGTGATATTCCAGATTACGATGTCTTAATGACTCAACGTTTAAACATCCTAAAAGAGCACGGTTTAGGATTAAATGATATTCAAGAAGTGATCGCAGACATGGGACCTTTTGAAGGTGCAAAAGAGTTTGTTGAATGGGTACGCACACACTTTCAATTGATTATTCTGTCAGATACATTCTATGAGTTTGCACATCCATTGATGAAGCAGTTAGGCTGGCCGACAATTTTCTGTCATAAGCTTGAGACAGATGAAAATGGCATGATTACGGCTTATAAATTACGTCAACCTGATCAAAAGCGTCAGGCAGTAAAAGCATTACATGGTTTGAATTTCCGTGTGATTGCAGCTGGTGATTCTTATAATGATACGACAATGCTTGGTGAGGCTGATCACGGTTTCCTGTTCGATGCACCAGCAAATGTGATTGCTGAATTCCCGCAATTTCCACCACTTCATGGTTATGAAGCATTGAAACAGGCGATTCGTTCTGTATCACAACGTAATATCCCTGAATAATCGATTTCCCTCAACTATCTTTTGAATATGTTGTGGAAAATTAAAAGATAAAAGGCGCTTAAATAGCGCCTTTTATCTTGAATCAATAATTAAAATTTATAACCAATTTTCATACCATAAGCGATGGCGTCATTATTCTCAAATTCAGCAACATAATTCGGTGTATCAAACTGAGAGCCTGATTGTGCTTTGGCATCACCCAACCAAAAATATTTTACTCCACCAGCAATAAAGTAGTTGGGAGCAGGGCTATATTGGATACCTAAACCAACATTCCAATATCCTTCTGTTGGTCCTAATGTGGTCACAGGGTTACCTGCACCTGAGTCCCAACCAATCGATACATTACCTGCCCAATGATCATTCACTTTACGACCTACACCAGCAGTAATTGAGTATTGATCTTCTGTATAGGCTACTAGATCAAAACCATCTTTTTTACCTGTTGCTGCAACAATTGGTGGTAATACAGAAGCGGCACCGAACTTGTATGGACGAATCGCAAAATCTTTCCAGTTCACCCAACGTAGGTTGGCGAATGCCACTGTATTTTCCATAATGCCTGTCTGGAAATCAAAGTTCACTGATTGAGGTGTGGTGATTTCAGTTGTGCCTTCAGAATTATTAATTTTATTTAAAATAGCATCAAAACCAGCATTGCCCGTCATTCCCGCAATACCATGGTTTTCATAAGCATTCATCTCATGCTTGATTTTAGCGCGGTAAGTGATCGAGGCTTTGAGAGCAATTTCGGGGATTTGATATGCTGCACCTGCTAACCAGCCTACCGCCTCATCCTTACCTGTTTTAAAATCATAGCCACTATAAGCGCTATAACTCGTTCCACGTAATAGGACTGTACTGTCTAGTGTTTGGTAAACTGCACCAGCATAAAGATTCCAGTTTTGGTTAGGTTGAAAACCAAATAATAAATTTAAATTTTCAGTATCAACAGTAACTGATGTACCACCTTTGAATGGTAGGGGGCGACTTTCAATGAAATTACTTTTTCCTTTATATTCTGCATCAGCACCATAGGGTTGATCATAAATTAGTCCGACTGAGAGTTGTTCAGTGGCTTGAATCTTTAATGCAGCATGTGGAGAGTAGTAATGATTTGCCATATTACCAGTATTGTTTTGAGAGGTATCCTGACCTGTAACATTTGGATCAAGTACTGTTAGACCTGCTTCAAAATAATTATTGGGTTGTAGGAAGGGTGCAATCGACTGACCAGAGCGGTCAAGTGCAGCTGCAAATGTTGAACCTGCTGGAACCGTACACAAAAGAATAGCTTTAGTAATAGCATGAAGCTTCATTAAAAATGTCTCGCATTTCAAGATGGAACTAGAAAGGAGCGCAAAGTAACATAATTTTTTTCAATGCAAATATTGTACAAATGTCAATAAATGAACTGCTAAAGTCATGAAAGATGCTTGAGTTAAATAATTAATTTTGATTGTATTTTTATAGTTAATATTTTACTGATTTATTTTTTCTATATTTGTATTTACGTGATAATGGTAGGTATAAAAAAGACCATCACAAGGATGGTCTTTTTGTTTATATATTTTTGATTAGAAGCGGTAGCCCATTTTTAGACCGTAAGCGATTGCATTGTTGTCTTCAAATTCAGCAACAAAGGTGTTGTCGCCAGCTTGTGCACCAGTTTGTGCTTTAGCATCGCCTAACCAGAAGTATTTTACACCACCAGCAATAAATGTAGCTGGCGTAGGGCTAAATTGAACACCTAATCCAACGTTCCAATAACCTTCTGTTGGACCTAGAGTCGTTACAGGATTACCAGCCCCTGAATCCCAACCGACTGATACATTTCCAGCCCATTGTTCAGAAAGTTTACGACCCACACCCGCATTTACAGACCATTGGTCATCCGAGTATTCAACAAGGTTAAAACCATTTGGACGGTTAACAAGTGGACCGACTGCTTCAGATACTAAACCAAATTTGTAAGGGCGAATTGAAAAATCTTTCCAATTTACCCAACGAACATTCGCGAATGCAACAGTATCCGCCATGATCCCACTTTGTAAATCAAGGTTAACAGATTGTGGGGTCGTGATTTTAGTCTCACCACTTGCAGCGGCAATATTTGCAGCAGCAGCAGCTCCACTTGGCCCCAATAGCGCTAATGCGGGAAGCGTTGGGATACTTTCATTAATGTTGACATCGTGGTCTATTTCAGAACGGTAAGTTACAGATGCTTTAAGTGCGATTTCTGGAATTTGGTATGACACACCTGCTAACCAGCCAAGAGCACCATCTTCTGGAATATCAGCATCGTAGCCATTGTAAAGAGAGTAGGCTTGACCACGCAGAGCAAGTTTACCTTTAATGGTTTGGTAAACCGCACCACCGTAAATATTCCAATTTTTGTTTGGTTGGAAGCCAGCGATGAAAGATAGATTTTGACTATCTACTTCCACCGAAGTGCTTCCTGTACCTAATAAACCATTTGCACCAGCTAAACCAGCGTCTACAGCAGCAGTTACGTTGTTAGTTACAGCAGTTGTTGCAGCTGTCGTGATCGCATTGGTTACACCAGCGGTAATAGCTGCCATAGCATTCGCATTAGCACGAACAGCCTGTTCAGCGGTTGCTTGATCAGGTGCTTGACCACCAGCAACTAATTGAGCAGCTTGTTGAGAAACCTGAGCATTTACGCCATTAGTCAAATTAGCCGCTAGAGCACCATTAATTGCAGGCTGAAGATTTGCTGCGATTTGTGCATCAATTGTATTTTGACGCAAACCAGCCAAAGTTGCAGGCGGAAGAATCGTATTGGTAGCATTTGAAACAAAGTTATTAGTGCCAGTGTAAGTTGCATTAGCACCATAAGGCTGGTCATACAAAAGACCAAATGAGAAATGTTCTGTTGGTTGTAATTTTAAAGCTGCGCTAGGAAAATAATAGTCGCCAGCCATATCGTCAATTTTATTACCAGATGTATCTTTACCCTCTACAGTTGGGTCGAGAACCGAAAGACCAGCTTCGAAGTAGTTACCTGGTTGTAAAAAAGCAGAAATTGATTGACCAGAGCGATCTAGTGCAGCTGCAAAAACTCCAGTTGCAGGTAGCGTTGCTAAGATCATGGCAGTGCTAAGATGTTTTAATTTCATTTTAAATCTTTCCTTGAATTTCAAGATTTTTTAAGTAAAGAAGCTATGATTGGCACGCCAAACTGATTATTAAATGTATTTGGCTATAACTTCATGTAACAAAAATACCATAATTAGAATAAGAGTAAATATTCTAAATGAACTATCCAGTACGAATGATTGCATGAAAATGGATAAAAAATGCTATAAATAATTATATACATATGTGTTCTTATTGATAATATGATGAAATATATAAAGTTTTAGTTTGAATTTTCGTACTCAAATAATTGCATTTTTGCAAAAAAAAATTTTTATTAGGTCAAAGATTTTTTGTAAAAAATTAGATTCTATCTACATAATTTGTCATATATGTGCAATTTCTCTGATCAAATAATTTTTCATATAAATTTTACAGAAAATTTACGCGGTTCACTTTTTCTAACATAGAGAATTTACGCAGTCAATTTCCATACTAGTGCTGACTTATTTTTTAAATGGCATGTGCTATGTGGGAATTTATTTCCGTATTTATCCTTGCATTGATTTTAGCCTATCCATTAGGACGCTATCTTGCAGATGTGATGCAAGCTCAACCAATGAAAAGCGATCGTTTCTTTAAATGGATCGAACAACCAATTTATCCCATTTTGAACGTGAAACAAGTGGGTATGAATTGGCGACAATATCTTGCTGCATTTATCCTCAGTAATCTTTTGTTGTTGGGTATAAGTATAGCGATTTTAATGACGCAAGCTTGGTTACCGTTGAATCCAGATCGTATTCCAAATATGAATTGGGATTTAGCAGTACACACAACGATATCATTTCTAACCAACACCAATCAACAGCATTATTCAGGACAGGCTCAATTGTCTTATCTGTCGCAAATGACTGTGATCGTTGGTTTGCAATATTTATCTCCAATTATGGGTTTGGCTTTGTTAACAGCCATGTTAAGAGCTTTATTTTTACAGCCCAAAGATCAAGCTTTGGAAAATATTAAATCCAAAAATGCGTCACAGATTAATCTTGGAAATTATTGGATGGATATGATCCGACCATTATTCAGATTCTTTATTCCTTTGGGTTTAGTTTTTTCTCTATTACTGACTTTTCAAGGTGTGCCATCTACACTTTCTGCTGGTCCAACTGCGCAAGTTTAGATCGAAGCACTGAAGTTCAGACCCAGCATATTCCTCTTGGACCTGTTGCACCGATGGTGGCGATCAAGCAATTAGGCAGTAATGGTGGTGGTTGGTATGGTCCAAACAGTAGTGTACCTTTAGAAAATCCAACGCCATTATCAAATGTGCTGGAGATGCTTGCGATCTTACTGATCCCAATGTCAGTTGTGTTTATGCTTGGTCGTTTTGTGCAACGCAAAAAATTAATGTGGATGATTTTGGGCACAATGTTGTTGATGTCATTTGTTTCTACATTATTCACTTTGTGGGCTGAAATATCCTCCTTGATGCCTAATGTTGCATTAATGGAGGGTAAAGAAGTCCGTTTTGGAGCTGAAGCCTCTGCATTATGGGGAAGTTTAACCACACAGGTGAATAATGGTTCGGTCAATATGATGCATGACTCAGCTTCACCATTAACGGGTTTGGTTGAGCTATGCAATATGCTGATCAATGCCATTTGGGGTGGGATTGGTTGTGGTCTATTACAATTTTTTATCTATCTATTTTTAGCTGTATTTATCGCGGGTTTGATGACAGGTCGCACGCCTGAATTATTTGGACGAAAAATTGAAGTCACTGAAATTAAGTTATTAGAATTGGTCATTCTTTTACAACCAGTGCTGATTCTTGGTTTAACTGCAATCGCCATCGCTTTCCCATCTTTAACAGGTAATTCGAATCCTGCATCGCATGCTATTAGCCAAGTCTTTTATGAATATGTGTCTGCGTTTGCCAATAATGGTTCTGGTTTTGAAGGCTTAGCCGACAACACTATATGGTGGAATCTAAGCACCAGTGTTGCGTTATTAGCAGGTCGTTATAGCGTACTGATCATTCCAGTTTTAATTGCAGTCAGCCTAGCAACCAAACCTAAAGCAGATGAGAGCAAGGGTTCATTACAGATTGAGTCGTCTACATTTGCGCTGACTTTAATCGGAATTGTACTGATTTTAACGCTATTGCAATTTATGCCAGTGTTGGTAATTGGACCAATTGCTGATTATTTATCTGTAAAGATTTAGTGGAGCAAGCACCATGAATCACTCTAATGCGACACAAATGGATATCTTGAATAAAGAAATTATTCAGCAAACCTTTTATAAATTATTACCACAGCATGCCTTTAAAAATCCTGTGATGGCATGTGTATAGATTGGAACAGTGTTAACCATCGTAGCAACGTTGATGGGTAGCACCAGTTTTGGATTTGGTATTTTACTGGGGA